>NZ_JCAXWU010000016.1:0-104601 GCF_059759695.1 Klebsiella sp. M041 | reverse complement strand
CTTTTTGCAACGCGAAATGCTGGGTTAAATGGGTAGGGCGCCTTTCACGCTGCAAATGCGTTGTCTGCGCCCCTCAACCCCGGTCACTTACTGATGTAAGCTCCCGGGGATGTCGGGTCTTGACGCTTTTTTGCAACGCGAAATGCTGAGTTAAATGGGTGGGGCGCCTTTCACGCTGCTAATGCGTGGTCTGCGCCCCGCTCGCGCTGCGCTTACCAGGGCTATAGTTGCCAGGTAACCCGGCTAAGCGAAGCGCCGCCGGGTTCTTCCTTGGTCATGCTCCGCTTATTGGGGCTACGGCTTAATGCTTTTCCCAACCGGTCTGCTGGGCGCTAAAGCCGAGCGCCTGCATAAAGGCCGCCATCACGCCGCGGTCTTCCACCCCGCGGTCGGCGACGCGCCAGCTATTGATCGCCGGGTTATCACGCAATGTCTCTTCCACTAAATATTGCCCGACGCCGCGGCGGCGGGTCACTTCACGCACGCACAGATCGCTGAGCTCACCTTCGACGCCGCGCAGGGTAACGCGCACAGCGCCCAACAGGCGCTCGTTAAAGCGAGCGGCATAGAGACGATGGTTTTCATCCAGGGTCAGCGTCGACAGATCCTGCGACGGCCAGATTTTCCCCAGATCAATGCGATCCTGATCGCTGAAGTGCTGTAAACGGATAATAGTCAGTTTCATGGGCGGCAAGTCCAGTGCAAAACAGAGGCGCCAGTGTACCCAAAATTGCTGTCTGGCGGAGCGCTGTTTTTTGCGCAGACATCAGGGGATTCGTTTTCCTGGCGTTGTTGGGGTAGCGCAATCCGTCATGGATCGAAAAATAAGCAGGATTTTAACCTAATGTGCAGCGTTTTATTCCGCCTTATGTATCGTTATTTTATGCTGCCGCATGGACTTTTTTTTGTTTATCTTCAGCAAAATACAGAATATTATCTTTGCTTAATCGACTGAAAAATAGAGATTTTAATCTGTTTTTTAGTGAAAAGCTGCGCTAAACCATTAAACTCAATGGTAAAAATGGCGTTGTTTAATAAAAGCACAGAATGCTTTTTAACCATAAAAATACAAAACATTTACACCACATCACGAACGGGGTTCTGCAGCATGAAAAGGAACGCGAAAACCATCGTCGCGGGCATTGTCGCATTAGCGATGTCGCACGCGGCGATGGCCAAGGATATTAAGGTCGCCGTGGTCGGCGCGATGTCGGGTCCGGTGGCCCAGTGGGGCGACATGGAGTTCAACGGCGCGCGTCAGGCGATTAAAGACATCAACGCCAGCGGCGGTATTAAGGGCGACAAGCTGGTGGCCGTCGAATATGACGACGCCTGCGATCCGAAGCAAGCGGTCGCGGTGGCCAACAAAATCGTCAACGACGGTATTCAGTACGTTATCGGCCACCTGTGCTCCTCTTCCACCCAGCCGGCTTCCGATATCTATGAGGATGAAGGCATCCTGATGATCTCCCCGGGAGCGACCAACCCGGAGCTGACCCAGCGCGGCTATCAGTACATCATGCGTACCGCCGGCCTCGACTCCTCGCAGGGGCCGACCGCGGCGAAATATATCGTCGAGAACGTCAAACCGCAGCGTATCGCCATCATTCATGACAAGCAGCAGTACGGCGA
The DNA here is from genome assembly GCF_059759695.1 of Klebsiella sp. M041. Taxonomy (NCBI): domain Bacteria; kingdom Pseudomonadati; phylum Pseudomonadota; class Gammaproteobacteria; order Enterobacterales; family Enterobacteriaceae; genus Klebsiella; species Klebsiella sp. M041. The sequence goes on along the minus strand of NZ_JCAXWU010000016.1, from coordinate 102,969 downwards.
AGGGCTGGCGCGTTCGGTGCAGGACAACCTGAAAAAAGCCGGGGCCAACATCGTCTTCTTTGACGGCATCACCGCGGGCGAGAAAGATTTCTCCGCGCTGCTGGCGCGCCTGAAGAAAGAGAACATCGACTTCGTCTATTACGGCGGTTACTACCCGGAAATGGGCCAGATGCTGCGCCAGGCGCGCTCCGTGGGGCTGAAAACCGTGTTTATGGGGCCGGAAGGGGTCGGCAACGCCTCGCTGTCCAATATCGCGGGCGCCGCGGCGGAAGGGATGCTGGTGACGATGCCAAAACGCTACGATCAGGACCCTGCCAACAGCGCCATCGTCAACGCGCTGAAAGCGGAGAAGAAAGATCCGAGCGGGCCGTATGTCTGGATCACTTACGCCGCGGTTCAGTCGCTGGCGCAGGCGATGGACAGAACCGGCAGCCAGCAGCCGCTGGATTTAATCAAAGATTTGAAAGCGCACGGGGCGAAAACCGTGATTGGGCCGCTGACCTGGGATGAAAAAGGCGATCTGAAGGGATTTGAGTTTGGTGTCTTCCAGTGGCACGCCGACGGCTCTTCGAGCGCGGCGAAATAAGCGCTGAAGATGAGTTATCCCTCCGCCCGCGATCCGCGGGCGGTTTGAAAAAGGTTACCTTATGTCCGAGCAGTTTCTCTATTTTCTGCAGCAGATGTTTAACGGCGTCACGCTGGGCAGTACCTACGCGCTGATCGCCATCGGCTATACGATGGTGTACGGCATTATCGGCATGATCAACTTCGCCCATGGCGAGGTCTACATGATTGGCAGCTATGTCTCCTTCATGATCATCGCCGCGCTGATGATGATGGGTATCGACACCAGCTGGCTGCTGGTCGCCGCCGGCTTCGTGGGCGCCATTGTGATTGCCAGCGCCTACGGCTGGAGCATTGAGCGCGTGGCCTATCGGCCGGTGCGTAATTCCAAGCGTCTGATTGCGCTGATCTCCGCTATCGGGATGTCTATCTTCCTGCAGAACTACGTCAGCCTGACCCAGGGCTCCCGCGACGTGGCGCTGCCGAGCCTGTTTAACGGCCAGTGGGTCGTCGGCCACAGCGACAGCTTCTCCGCGACGATCACCACCATGCAGCTGGTGATCTGGGTGGTGACCTTTATCGCCATGCTGGCCCTGACGCTGTTCATTCGCTACTCGCGGATGGGGCGCGCCTGCCGCGCCTGTGCCGAAGACCTGAAAATGGCGAGCCTGCTCGGCATTAACACCGATCGCGTCATTGCCCTGACCTTTGTCATCGGCGCAGCGATGGCGGCGGTGGCGGGCGTGCTGCTGGGTCAGTTCTACGGCGTGATTAACCCCTACATCGGCTTTATGGCCGGGATGAAGGCCTTCACCGCCGCCGTGCTCGGCGGTATCGGCAGTATCCCCGGCGCGATGATCGGCGGCCTGATCCTGGGTATTGCCGAGGCGCTCTCTTCTGCCTATCTCAGCACCGAATATAAGGACGTGGTTTCCTTTGCGCTGCTGATTCTGGTGCTGTTAGTGATGCCGACCGGCATTCTGGGCCGCCCGGAGGTGGAAAAAGTATGAAACCGATGCAAATTGCAATGGCGCTGCTCTCTGCTGCGATGTTCTTCATTCTGGCGGGCGTCTTTATGGGTGTGCAGCTGGAGCTGAACGGCACCAAACTGGTGGTGGATACCGCCGCCGATATTCGCTGGCAGTGGATCTTCATCGGCACCGCGGTGGTCTTTTTCTTCCAGCTGCTGCGGCCGCTGTTTCAGAAAGCGGTTAAGAACGTCTCCGGGCCGAAGTTTATTATGCCGGCGATTGACGGCTCGACGGTGAAGCAGAAGTTGTTCCTGATAGCCCTGCTGGTGATTGCCGTGGCCTGGCCGTTTATGGTGTCGCGCGGTACGGTGGATATCGCCACCCTGACGATGATCTATATCATTCTCGGCCTCGGGCTGAACGTGGTGGTCGGCCTTTCCGGCCTGCTGGTCCTGGGCTACGGCGGGTTCTACGCCATCGGCGCGTATACCTTCGCGCTGCTGAACCACTATTACGGTCTCGGCTTCTGGACCTGTCTGCCGCTGGCCGGCCTGGTCTCCGCGGCGGCTGGCTTCCTGCTTGGCTTCCCGGTGCTGCGTCTGCGCGGCGACTACCTGGCGATCGTGACCTTAGGCTTCGGCGAGATCGTGCGTATTCTGCTGCTCAACAATACCGAAATCACCGGCGGGCCAAACGGCATCAGCCAGATCCCGAAACCGACCTTCTTTGGCCTCGAATTCAGCCGCAGCGCCCGCGAAGGCGGCTGGGATACCTTCAGCAACTTCTTCGGCGTCAAATACGATCCCTCCGACCGGGTCATTTTCCTCTATCTGGTGGCGCTGCTGCTGGTGGTGCTGAGCCTGTTCGTTATCAACCGCCTGCTGCGGATGCCGCTGGGGCGGGCGTGGGAAGCGCTGCGTGAAGATGAGATCGCCTGTCGTTCGCTGGGCCTGAGCCCGACGCGCATCAAGCTGACCGCCTTTACCATCAGCGCCGCGTTTGCCGGCTTCGCCGGGACGCTGTTCGCCGCGCGCCAGGGCTTCGTCAGCCCGGAATCCTTTACCTTCGCCGAGTCCGCCTTTGTACTGGCGATCGTCGTGCTGGGCGGGATGGGCTCGCAGTTCGCGGTGATCCTGGCGGCTATTCTGCTGGTGGTGTCGCGTGAGCTGATGCGTGACTTTAACGAATACAGCATGTTAATGCTCGGCGGCCTGATGGTGCTGATGATGATCTGGCGTCCGCAGGGGCTTCTGCCAATGACGCGCGTGCAGTTGAAGCTGAAAAACGGTCAGGCGAAAGGAGAGCAGGCATGAGTCAGCCATTATTATCCGTCAGCGGCCTGATGATGCGTTTCGGCGGTCTGCTGGCCGTCAACAATGTGTCGCTGGAGCTCAAAGAGCGCGAGATCGTCTCGCTGATCGGCCCCAACGGCGCCGGGAAGACCACCGTCTTTAACTGCCTGACCGGTTTTTACAAGCCCACCGGCGGCACCATTCTGCTGCGCGACCAGCATCTGGAAGGGCTGCCGGGCCAGCAGATTGCCCGGATGGGCGTGGTGCGGACCTTCCAGCACGTGCGCCTGTTCCGCGAAATGACGGTGATTGAAAACCTGCTGGTGGCGCAACATCAGCAGCTGAAAACCGGGCTCTTCTCCGGCCTGCTGAAAACGCCGGCCTTCCGTCGGGCGCAGAGCGAAGCGCTGGACCGCGCGGCCACCTGGCTTGAGCGTATCGGCCTGCTGGAGCACGCTAACCGGCAGGCCAGCAACCTGGCCTATGGCGACCAGCGCCGGCTGGAGATTGCCCGCTGCATGGTCACCCAGCCGGAAATTCTGATGCTCGATGAACCGGCGGCGGGGCTGAACCCGAAAGAGACCAAAGAGCTGGACGAGCTTATCGCCGAGCTGCGTAACCATCACAACACCACCATCCTGCTTATCGAACACGATATGAAGCTGGTGATGGGCATTTCCGATCGCATCTACGTCGTGAACCAGGGGACACCGCTGGCCAACGGGACGCCGGAAGAGATTCGTAATAACCCGGACGTGATCCGCGCATACCTTGGTGAGGCATAAGATGGAAAACGCGATGTTAACTTTTGACAACGTCAGCGCCCACTACGGCAAGATTCAGGCGCTGCACAACGTCAGCCTGCATATCAAACAGGGCGAGATCGTCACGCTTATCGGCGCCAACGGCGCGGGGAAAACCACCCTGCTCGGCACGCTGTGCGGCGATCCGCGCGCCTCCAGCGGGCGTATTGTCTTTGACGGTAAGGATATTACCGACTGGCAGACGGCGAAGATCATGCGCGAGGCGGTGGCGATCGTCCCGGAAGGGCGGCGCGTCTTTTCGCGAATGACGGTGGAAGAGAACCTGGCGATGGGCGGTTTTTTTGCCGACCGCGATCAGTTCCAGACCCGCATCAAATGGGTGTATGAGCTGTTTCCGCGTCTGCACGAGCGCCGTATCCAGCGCGCCGGCACCATGTCCGGCGGCGAACAGCAGATGCTGGCCATCGGCCGCGCCCTGATGAGCCAGCCGCGTCTGCTGCTGCTGGATGAACCGTCGCTGGGGCTGGCGCCGATCATCATTCAGCAGATCTTCGATACCATCGAGCAGCTGCGCGAGCAGGGGATGACTATCTTCCTGGTTGAGCAGAACGCCAACCAGGCGCTGAAGCTGGCCGACCGCGGCTACGTGCTGGAGAACGGCCACGTGGTGCTGGAGGATACCGGCGACGCGCTGCTGGCCAACGAGGCGGTGCGCAGCGCCTATCTCGGCGGTTAATTCATCGCAACCCGGCGTCGTTCACTTCGCCGGTTTGTAGCCCGGGCGAGGCGCTTGCGCCGACCCCGGGAGCCGATCGCACAACTATTATCCGTGTCTCAGCTCCCACTTTACTTCCCCCGTCCTTTCATCGGCTTGTCATCTCTCTGACCCGTTACTATCTTTTTTTTGTAATAAAAAAGTTATTTTTCTGTAATTCGAACATGTCATGTTACCCCGCGAGCATAAAACGCGTGAAATCGCGCATCCGGCACAACAAGAGAGATAACCGATGATATCGTTACGACATACAGCTTTAGGACTGGCGCTGAGCCTGGCTTTTGCCGGTCAGGCCCTGGCGGTTACCACCATCCCGTTCTGGCACTCAATGGAAGGCGAACTGGGTAAAGAAGTGGATTCTCTGGCGCAACGCTTTAACGCGGCCAATCCTGATTACAAAATCGTTCCGGTATACAAGGGCAACTATGAACAGAGCCTGAGCGCCGGTATCGCCGCCTTCCGTACCGGCAACGCGCCGGCGATCCTGCAGGTGTATGAAGTGGGTACCGCCACCATGATGGCGTCAAAAGCCATTAAGCCGGTCTACCAGGTGTTCAGCGAGGCGGGCATCACGTTTGATGAATCGCAGTTTGTGCCGACGGTCGCCGGGTATTACACCGATTCGAAAACCGGCCATCTGCTCTCCCAGCCGTTTAACAGCTCCACGCCGGTGCTGTACTACAACAAAGACGCCTTCAAAAAAGCCGGCTTAGATCCGGAGCAGCCGCCGAAGACCTGGCAGGATCTGGCGGCCTACACCGCGAAGCTGAAAGCCGCCGGGATGAAGTGCGGCTACGCCAGCGGCTGGCAGGGCTGGATCCAGATTGAGAACTTCAGCGCCTGGCACGGCCTGCCGGTGGCGACGAAAAACAATGGCTTTGACGGCACCGACGCGGTTCTTGAGTTCAACAAGCCGGAGCAGGTGAAGCATATCGCGCTGCTCGAAGCGATGAACAAGAAGGGCGATTTCAGCTACTTCGGGCGTAAAGACGAGTCCACCGAAAAGTTCTATAACGGCGACTGCGCCATTACCACTGCCTCGTCCGGCTCGCTGGCCGATATCCGCCAGTACGCCAAATTTAACTACGGCGTCGGCATGATGCCTTACGATGCCGACGTGAAAGGCGCGCCGCAGAACGCCATCATCGGCGGGGCCAGCCTGTGGGTGATGCAGGGTAAAGACAAAGAGACCTACACCGGCGTGGCGAAGTTCCTCGACTTCCTGACCAAACCGGAAAATGCCGCCGAATGGCACCAGAAAACCGGCTATCTGCCGATCACCACCGCGGCCTACGATCTGACCCGCCAGCAGGGTTTCTATGATAAGAACCCGGGCGCCGATATCGCCACGCGCCAGATGCTGAACAAGCCGCCGTTGCCGTTCACCAAAGGTCTGCGTCTGGGCAACATGCCGCAAATCCGCACCATCGTCGATGAAGAGCTGGAGAGCGTGTGGACCGGCAAGAAAACCCCGCAACAGGCGCTGGATTCCGCCGTTCAGCGTGGGAACCAGCTGCTGCGCCGCTTCGAACAAGCGACCAAATCGTAATCTGTAACTTGCCCGGTGGCGCTGCGCTTACCGGGCCTACGATGTGCCTTATGTAGGCCGGGTAGGGCGTAGCCGCCACCCGGCATTGTTCAGGAACCCAATCTCAATGTCATCATCCCGTCCGGTATTCCGCTCGCGCTGGCTGCCCTATGTCCTGGTCGCGCCGCAGCTGATTATCACGCTGATTTTCTTTATCTGGCCCGCGGGCGAAGCGCTGTGGTATTCGCTACAGAGCGTCGATCCGTTTGGCCTGTCCAGCCAGTTTGTCGGCCTGGATAACTTCGTGGCGCTGTTCCATGACCCGTACTATCTGGATTCGTTCTGGACCACTATCAAATTCAGCGCCCTGGTGACCGTCAGCGGCCTGCTTATTTCGCTCTTTTTCGCTGCGCTGGTCGACTACGTGGTGCGCGGCAGCCGCTTCTATCAGACTCTGATGCTGCTGCCGTATGCCGTGGCCCCCGCGGTGGCGGCGGTGCTGTGGATCTTCCTCTTTAACCCCGGGCGCGGGCTGATCACCCATTTCCTCGGCGAGCTGGGCTACGACTGGAACCACGCGCAGAACAGCGGCCAGGCGATGTTCCTGGTGGTCTTCGCCTCGGTATGGAAGCAGATAAGCTACAACTTCCTGTTTTTCTTCGCCGCGCTGCAGTCGATCCCGCGTTCGCTGGTTGAGGCTGCCGCTATCGACGGCGCCGGGCCAATCCGCCGCTTCTTCAGGCTGGCACTGCCGCTGATTGCGCCGGTGAGTTTCTTCCTGCTGGTGGTCAACCTGGTTTACGCCTTCTTCGACACCTTCCCGGTGATCGATGCCGCCACCGCCGGCGGCCCGGTGCAGGCGACCACCACCCTGATTTACAAAATCTATCGCGAAGGTTTCGCCGGGCTCGATCTTTCCGCTTCCGCCGCGCAGTCGGTGGTGTTGATGTTCCTCGTCATTATCCTGACGGTGGTGCAGTTCCGTTACGTTGAAAGTAAGGTGCGTTACCAATGATTGAGAACCGTCGCGGGCTGACGATTTTCAGCCACACCATGCTGATTCTGGGCATCGCCGTTATTTTATTCCCGCTGTATGTCGCCTTCGTGGCGGCGACGCTGGATAACCAATCGGTGTTCGAAACGCCGATGACGCTGATCCCCGGCGGACATCTGCTGGAGAACATGAAGACCATCTGGGTGAACGGCGTTGGCGTCAACAGCGCGCCGTTCTGGCTGATGATGCTCAACAGCTTCATCATGGCGTTCGCCATTACGGTGGGCAAAATCGTCGTGTCGATGCTGTCGGCGTTCGCCATCGTCTGGTTCCGCTTTCCGCTGCGTAACCTGTTCTTCTGGATGATCTTTATCACGCTAATGCTGCCGGTCGAGGTGCGTATTTTCCCGACGGTGGAAGTGATCGCCAATCTCAACATGCTCGACAGCTACGCCGGGCTTACGCTGCCGCTAATGGCCTCAGCCACCGCCACCTTCCTGTTCCGCCAGTTCTTTATGACCCTGCCGGACGAGCTGATTGAAGCGGCGCGTATCGATGGCGCTTCGCCGATGCGCTTCTTTCGCGACATCGTGCTGCCGCTGTCGAAAACCAACCTCGCGGCGCTGTTCGTCATCACTTTTATCTACGGCTGGAACCAGTATCTGTGGCCGTTGCTGATTATTCAGGATGTGAATCTTGGCACCGCCGTCGCCGGCATCAAAGGCATGATCGCCACCGGCGAAGGTACTACCCAGTGGAATCAGGTGATGGCGGCGATGCTGCTGACCCTGATCCCGCCGGTTGTCATCGTTTTAGCCATGCAGCGCGCATTTGTGCGTGGCCTGGTCGATAGTGAGAAATAAAATGGCTGGTTTAAAACTACAGGCAGTAAGCAAAAGCTGGGATGGCAAAACCCAGGTGATTCAACCGCTGACGCTGGACGTGGCGGACGGGGAATTTATCGTCATGGTCGGCCCGTCGGGCTGCGGGAAATCAACGCTGCTGCGGATGGTCGCCGGACTGGAGCGGGTGACCAGCGGCGATATCTGGATCGACCGCAAGCGGGTCACCGAGATGGAGCCGAAGGATCGCGGCATCGCCATGGTGTTCCAGAACTATGCCCTTTATCCGCATATGAGCGTGGAAGAGAACATGGCGTGGGGGCTGAAGATCCGCGGCATGGGTAAGGGATTGATCGCCGAGCGGGTGCAGGAGGCGGCGCGTATTCTTGAGCTCGACGGCCTGCTCAAGCGCCGCCCGCGCGAGCTCTCCGGCGGCCAGCGCCAGCGCGTGGCGATGGGCCGCGCCATCGTGCGTGACCCGGCGGTATTCCTCTTCGACGAACCGTTGTCAAACCTCGACGCCAAGCTGCGCGTGCAGATGCGTCTTGAGCTGCAGCAGCTGCATCGCCGCCTGAAAACCACCTCGCTGTACGTTACCCATGATCAGGTGGAGGCGATGACCCTCGCTCAGCGGGTGATGGTGATGAATAAAGGCGTTGCCGAGCAGATCGGCACCCCGGTGGAAGTGTATGAGAAGCCGGCCAGCCGCTTTGTGGCGAGCTTTATCGGCAGCCCGGCCATGAACCTGCTGGAAGGGCGCATCAGCGATGACGGCGGTCGCTTTGAGCTGGCGGGCGGCATCCAGCTGCCGACGAATCATGAGCACCGGCGCCACGCCGGGCGTAAAATGACCCTCGGTATCCGCCCGGAGCATTTTATCTTAAGCTCGCAGGCGCAAGGCGGCATTCCGCTGCTGATGGACTCCCTGGAAATTTTAGGCGCCGATAATCTTGCCCACGGGCGCTGGGGCGAACAGAAGCTGGTGGTCAGACTGCCGCACCAGCAGCGCCCGGCGGCAGGCAGCACGCTATGGCTGCATCTGCCTTTGGAACATCTGCACCTCTTTGATGGTGAAACAGGACAACGCGCATGAGTAACTGGCCTTATCCCCGTATCGTCGCCCATCGCGGCGGCGGTAAACTGGCGCCGGAGAACACCCTGGCGGCTATCGACGTCGGCGCTCGCTACGGGCACACGATGATTGAATTTGACGCCAAGCTGTCAAAGGACGGGCAGATCTTTCTGCTGCATGACGATAATCTCGAACGCACCAGCAACGGCTGGGGCGTGGCGGGGGAGCTGCCATGGGACGATCTGCTGAAGGTGGATGCCGGTAGCTGGTTCAGCCGTGAATTTAAGGGCGAGCCGCTGCCACTGCTCTCCCAGGTGGCGGAGCGCTGCCGCCGTCACGGCATGATGGCGAATATCGAAATTAAACCGACAACCGGCCTTGGGCCGCAGACCGGCAACGTGGTGGCCCTGGCGGCGCGGGAGCTGTGGGCGGGAATGACCGCGCCGCTGCTGTCGTCGTTTGAAATCGATGCCCTGGAAGCGGCGCAGGAAGCCGCCCCCGAGCTACCGCGCGGGCTGTTGCTGGATGAGTGGCGTGAGGACTGGCGGGAGTTGACCGCCCGGCTGGGCTGCGTCTCCATTCACCTTAACCACAAGCTGCTGGACGCCGGGCGGGTGGCAAGCCTGAAACAGGCCGGCCTGCATATCCTGGTGTATACCGTTAACAAACCCCAGCGCGCCGCCGAGCTGCTGCGCTGGGGCGTAGACTGCATCTGCACCGATGCCATTGACGTCATCGGGCCCCATTTCCAGCCTTAATGACCGCTGCGCGGCGGCTGGCCTTTACGGGTTGGTCTGCCGCAGCATCCCTCCGTTATTGTTCGGCAGCACCTGCTGCGGCGGATTGAGATTCCCGCCCTGCGCCGCGCGCTGCTGATTGGTCTGCAGCTGGTTTTGCAGATGCTGCTGCTGGGAGCGAGTCTGATTGTTCAGATTCTGCTTCAGCATGCTCTGTTGCTGCTGTTGCTGCACCTTCATCTCATTTTGCATGCGCTGCTGGCTGGGGACCACGTAACCCGGCTGGTTGGGGTTGTTATCAATATTGATTGGCTGGGCTAAAACGCCGAGCGGCATCAGCGCCGCCAGAAATAACATCGCTTTCATGGTTTTCTCCTCCCGTGCGTGGGATCACTTAAGTGTACCTCGAATCCGCCATAACAATGATTTTTTAGGAGTTATCAACCAGGCTTAAGCGGGGAATGAAACCTACCTATCAGGAGTAAGACAATGATAAAAACAACAATCTGGCGTCAGGTGGTCATCGCTGCGTTGCTGGCGGGCGGTAGTTTTACCGTCGCCGCCAGTCCACCGCCGCCGCCGCCGGTCTCTTATGGCGTAGAGGAGGATGTATTCCACCCGGTGCGCGCCCGGCAGGGCATGGTGGCCTCGGTGGATGCGCTGGCCACCCGCGTCGGGGTGGATATTCTGCGCCAGGGCGGCAACGCCGTCGATGCGGCGGTGGCGGTTGGCTACGCGCTGGCGGTCACTCATCCGCAGGCGGGGAATATCGGCGGCGGCGGTTTTATGATGCTGCGGACGAAAGACGGCAAGACTACGGCGATCGATTTCCGCGAAATGGCGCCAGAGCAGGCCACCCGCGACATGTTCCTCGACGACCAGGGTAACCCGGACAGTAAAAAATCGCTCACCTCGCATCTGGCCTCTGGCACGCCAGGCAGCGTGGCGGGCTTCTCTCTTGCCCTGGAAAAATACGGCACCATGCCGCTGAACAAAGTGATCCGCCCGGCAATCAAGCTGGCGGAAGAGGGCTTTATTGTTAACGATGCGCTGGCGGACGATCTGAAGACCTACGGCAGCGAAGTGATCCCGCAGCACGAAAACAGTAAAGCGATCTTCTGGAAGAACGGCGAGCCGCTGAAGAAGGGCGACCGGCTGGTACAGAAGAACCTGGGGAAAAGCCTCGAGCTGATTGCCGAGCACGGTCCGGATGCCTTCTATAAAGGCGCTATTGCCGACCAGATCGCGGACGAGATGAAAAAGCACGGCGGGCTTATCACCAAAGCCGACCTCGCTAACTATAAGGCCGTGGAGCGCACGCCGATTAGCGGCGAATATCGCGGGTATGAGATCTACTCTATGCCGCCGCCCTCCTCCGGCGGGATCCACATCGTGCAGATCCTCAATATCCTCGAAAACTTCGATTTGCAGAAATATGGCTTTGGCAGCGCCGACGCTATGCAGGTGATGGCGGAGGCGGAGAAACACGCCTATGCCGACCGCTCTGAATATCTCGGCGACCCTGACTTCGTCAAAGTGCCGTGGCAGGCGCTGACCAGCAAAGCCTACGCCAAAGCGATTGCCGCCGAGATCGACATCAATAAGGCGAAGCCTTCCAGCCAGATCCGCCCGGGCAAGCTGGCGCCCTATGAAAGCAACCAGACCACCCACTTCTCGGTGGTCGATAAAGACGGCAATGCGGTTGCGGTGACCTATACGCTGAATACCACCTTCGGCACCGGCATTGTGGCGGGGGACTCCGGCATTCTGCTGAATAACCAGATGGATGATTTCTCGGCGAAGCCCGGCGTACCTAACGTCTATGGCCTGGTGGGCGGCGACGCCAATGCGGTGGAGCCGAAAAAACGCCCGCTGTCGTCGATGTCGCCGACCATTGTGGTGAAAGACGGCAAAACCTGGCTGGTGACCGGCAGCCCGGGCGGCAGCCGGATCATCACCACTGTGCTGCAGATGGTGGTCAATACCATCGATTTCGGGATGAACGTCGCAGAAGCCACCAACGCCCCGCGCTTCCATCATCAATGGCTGCCGGATGAGCTGCGGGTGGAGAAAGGCTTTAGCCCGGATACCCTGAAGCTGCTGGAGGCGAAAGGGCAGAAAGTGGCGCTGAAAGAGGCGATGGGCAGCACTCAGAGCATTATGGTGGGGCCGGACGGGATGCTGTATGGCGCCTCCGACCCGCGTTCGCCGGATGATTTAACGGCGGGGTATTGATATGTTGCCCGGTGGCGCTGCTGCGCTTACCGGGCCAACCACTGCACGAACGCAGGTCGGGTAAGGCGAAGCCGCCACCCGGCAACATGCTACTTCATTCTCGCCATATAATATGCATCCACATATTCACCGTTGCGCAGCGCGTAACGCTTGCCGGTGCCTTCGATCTCAAATCCGTGTTTTTTGTACACCGCAATCGCCGGCTTGTTATCGGCGAACACCGTCAGCTCAATGCGGTCAACGCGCAGCCAGTTATCGCACAGGTCGATCATCTCGCGCATCAGCGCGCTGCCGATACCGCGCCCCTGATGGCCGGCGGCAACCGCCATGCCAAAGGTCGCCACGTGGCTGCGACGAGGGCGCGGTTCGACATGGAGCGACAGATGCCCGGTAACCCGATCGTCCAGCGTCGCCACCAGATGGAAGGTATGGGGTTTAGGCTGTAGCTTCTCCTGCCAGGCTTCCATGGCGGGGTAAGGGATCTGTAGCGTGTCATGATAGACCTCCGGGTGCGCCATCAGCATACGTAAAGGTTCAGCATCGCGCGGTTCGGCATGGCGTATCACTATGTCACTCATTCCCTTATCCTCTTTTTGGTGGTTGATTCCCCTTCACCATCTCTGACGGCAGCCGGGGAGTCAATGCCGTTTTTTGCAAAAAAAGATAGACAAGTGCGAATGAGAATGATTATTATTGTCCTGCATTCAGGAAGACCCTTGCGGAAAGCCTGAAAGCACGACATTGCTCACATTGCTTCCAGTATTACTTTAGCCAGCCGGGTGCTGGCTTTTTTTTTGCTGCTACCTCAGGCGCTTTGCGTCCTGGCGGACATCACGCCGTCTTCCGCAACCAGGCCGATGAGATGACTTTTGCTTTCCGCCGCGGCCAGCACCTCGGCGCTGCCGGTGAACTGGCCGCCCTTTTTAATCGCCAGCGAGCGATAGGCGAGGGTGCCATCCAGATTGCCGTGCTCCTCAATGGTGATGCTGTCGCCGCGGCACTGGCCCTGAACCTTGCCATCAATAATCAGCTCACGGCAGCTGATGTTGCCCTCGACCTGACCTTCACGCATCACCTTAATCAGATGTTCTTTCGCCTCAATGTTGCCGGTAAGCTGGCCGTGAATATAGACATGGCCGCTGGCGACAATATTGCCGACGAAATGCACCCCGCTGGCGATGACCGTGGTCTCTTGTTTTTTGCTGGCGACCGCCTGGGGTTCTGGGTTGTTTGCCGGAGGCGTGGCCACTTCTGACGTCTGAGGTTCCGTTTTATTTTTCTTAATAAACATCGCGTTAATTTTGTTCCGTTGGCTATGGAGGAGAAAGGCGACCAGTGCGCAGGCGGCCGCCAGGCGCGCCGGCACGATCGCATCGACAGACCAGGCGATCAGCGCGAGAAGCCAGAAAAAAAGGGCGCCGTTTAAGGCGAGATACTGTTTGTCCATCCGTAGCGGCTGGCTACTCCGTTAGTCATCAGCAACGTCCTGGTTTGCCCTCCACTTATCCGCAGTTTCGCCATTGAGATCAAGATATTTAACCGAAAAATGTCGATTTAATCTGTTGTTAATAAATGAGTTATTAATAATTACGTATGGATGGTACGAGACCTATTTTTTTGACGAATCTTCACGGAAAACGGACTGAGAGGATGAAGTCATGTCCCGGCTTGCGCTATGGTTGAAGGTAGCTCATTAACTAAGGACAGCGTTATGACTCTGCACTGCGCATTTATTGGCTTCGGCAAAAGCACCACCCGCTACCATCTTCCTTACGTGTTACACCGCCAGGACCGCTGGCAGGTGGCGCACATCTATCGCCGTCGGGCGAAGCCCGAGGAGCAGGCGCCGCAGTATTCCCACATCCATTTCACCAGCGATCTCGATGAAGTATTAAACGACCCGCAGGTCAGGCTGGTGGTGGTCTGCACCCATGCCGACAGCCATTTTGACTATGCGAAAAAGGCGCTGGAGGCGGGGAAAAACGTGCTGGTGGAAAAGCCGTTCACCCCGACGCTGGAGGAAGCCAAGACCCTGTTTGCGTTGGCGAACAGCAAAGGCCTGACGGTGACGCCCTACCAGAACCGCCGCTTCGACTCCTGCTTCCTGACCACTAAAAAGGTGATTGAGAGCGGCAAACTTGGCGAACTGGTGGAGATCGAAAGCCATTTTGACAACTACCGCCCGCTGGCGGAGACCAACCCCGGCGGCCCGCAAAACGGCGAGTTCTATGGCCTTGGCGTGCATACCCTGGACCAGATTATTTCGCTGTTCGGCCGCCCGGACCATGTCGCTTACGATCTGCGCTCGCTGCGCAACAAAGCTAACCCGGATGATACCTTTGAGGCCCAGCTGTTCTACGGCGATCTGAAGGCCATCGTTAAGACCAGCCACCTGGTGCAGATCGACTACCCGAAATTCATCGTCCACGGCCATAAAGGCTCGTTTGTGAAATATGGTATCGACCAGCAGGAGACCAGCCTGAAAGCCAATATCATGCCGGGCGAGCCGGGCTTTGGCGCGGACGACAGCGTCGGCGAGCTGGTGTATGTCAACGAGGCGGGGGAGACGGTGCGCGAAGCGGTCCCGCTGGAGAGCGGCGACTATGGTCGGGTCTACGACGCGCTGTACGACACCCTCGTCAACGGCCAGCCAAATTACGTCAAGGAATCTGACGTTCTTACCAATATGGAGATCCTGCAGCGCGGCTTTGACCAGCCCTCACCGGCCACCATTACTCTGGTGAAATAAGCCCAAGCGGCTCCTCTGCGCTTGTTCATATTTTTTGAACAGAGGAGTCAATTTTCACCCTCTATGATCGTCGGCGAAATGGGTCCACACTGACTCCATCGAAAACATATGGGGGTGCAACATGATCTACTTACGCAAAGCGAACGAACGTGGCCACGCTAACCATGGCTGGCTGGATTCCTGGCATACTTTCTCTTTCGCCAACTACTACGACCCGAACTTTATGGGCTTCTCCGCCCTGCGGGTGATTAACGACGACGTCATCGACGCCGGTCAGGGCTTCGGTACCCACCCGCATAAAGATATGGAGATCCTGACCTATGTGCTGGAAGGGGCGGTGGAGCACCAGGACAGCATGGGCAACAAAGAGCAGGTGCCGGCGGGCGAGTTCCAGATCATGAGCGCGGGTACCGGGGTGCGTCACTCTGAGTACAACCCGAGCAAAACCGATCGTCTGCGTTTGTACCAGATCTGGATTATTCCGGAAGAAACCGGCATTACCCCGCGCTACGAGCAGCGCCGCTTCGACGCCGCCCAGGGCAAACAGCTGGTGCTGTCGCCGGATGCACGGGATGGCTCGCTGAAGGTCTATCAGGATATGGAGCTGTATCGCTGGGCGCTGCTGAAAGATGAGCAATCGGTTCACCAGATTGCCGCGGAACGTCGCGTCTGGATCCAGGTCGTCAAAGGCGAAGTGACCATCAACGGTACCAAAGCCACTACCAGCGATGGTCTGGCTATCTGGGACGAGCAGGCGATTTCGGTTCATGCCGACAGCGATAGCGAAATCCTGCTGTTCGATCTGCCGCCGGTTTGATCGTTATCTGAGGTCGTCTATACCCAAAATAATTCGAGTTGCAGAAAGGCGGCGACGCAGAGAATCCCCAGGAGCTTACTTAAGTAAGTGACTGGGGGTGAGCGAGGAAAGCCAACGCGCATGCAACTCGAAGTATGATAGGTATAAATAAATTGCGTAGCCTTCCCTCATGTTAGGGAAGGTTGCGCTTTGTCCGTGATAAACTGAGAAAATGTTCCCCGTTGATCACAGTCAGGACGATGAAAAAGAAAAGACCCGTACTTCAGGATGTAGCCGATCTTGTCGGCGTGACCAAAATGACGGTCAGTCGCTATTTACGCAACCCGGAGCAGGTCTCCGAAGCGCTGCGTGGCAAGATTGCCGTTGCCCTCGATGAACTGGGTTATATTCCCAATCGCGCCCCTGACATTCTCTCCAACGCCACCAGCCGCGCCATTGGCGTGCTGCTGCCATCGTTAACCAACCAGGTGTTCTCGGAAGTGCTGCGCGGGATTGAAAGCGTCACTGACGCCTTCGGCTATCAAACCATGCTGGCGCACTACGGCTACAAGCCGGAAATGGAAGAGAAACGCCTCGAATCGATGCTCTCCTGGAACATTGACGGCCTGATCCTCACCGAACGCACCCATACGCCCCGCACCCTGAAGATGATTGAAGTCGCCGGCATTCCGGTGGTGGAGCTAATGGACAGCCAGTCACCGTGCCTTGATATCGCGGTCGGTTTCGATAACTTCGAAGCGGCGCGGCAGATGACGGCGGCGATTATCGCCCGCGGCCACCGCCACGTTGCTTATCTCGGCGCGCGTCTTGATGAACGTACTATCATCAAACAGAAGGGATACGAGCAGGCGATGCTCGATGCGGGCATGACGCCCTACAGCGTGATGGTGGAGCAGTCCTCGTCCTATTCATCCGGGATTGAGCTGATGCGCCAGGCGCGCCGCGAATACCCGCAGCTTGACGGCATCTTTTGCACCAACGATGACCTCGCGGTCGGCGCGGCCTTTGAGTGCCAGCGCCTGGGGCTGAAGATCCCGGACGACATGGCGATAGCCGGTTTCCACGGCCACGATATCGGCCAGGTGATGGAGCCGCGGCTGGCCAGCGTCCTGACCCCGCGCGAGCGGATGGGGCGCATTGGCGCCGAACGTCTGCTGGCGCGCATTCGTGGCGAAGCGATTACCCCTAAGATGTTAGATTTAGGTTTCACATTGTCACCGGGCGGATCAATTTAAACTGACAAGTTTGAAGTAGATCACACATATTCACATCTGGCACGAATGGATATTGCTTCTCCACAGGTCCGGCATGACAATGTTACCGATAACAGTTACCCGTAACAATTAACCGATACGCCGCCTTCGCGCTCAATGAGTCAGCCCCGGCGCGGCGTACCTGTCCGGTGGGAGGATGCTTTGAGCACGACTAATCATGATCACCACGTCTACGTTCTGATGGGCGTTTCCGGCAGCGGGAAATCCGCTGTCGCCAGCGAAGTGGCGCATCAGCTGCATGCCGCGTTTCTCGACGGCGACTTTCTGCATCCGCGCAGCAATATCACCAAGATGGCCTCCGGTGAGCCGCTCAACGATGACGACCGTACCCCGTGGCTGCAGGCGCTAAATGACGCTGCGTTTGCCATGCAGCGTACCAATAAGGTGTCGCTGATCGTCTGTTCGGCGCTGAAGAAGAGCTATCGCGACATTCTGCGCAAGGGCAACCCGAACCTCTCCTTCATCTACCTGAAAGGCGACTTCGAGGTGATCGAAAACCGTCTGAAGGCGCGTAAAGGGCACTTCTTCAAAACCCAAATGTTGGTGACGCAGTTTGAAACGCTGCAGGAACCAGGCGCCGACGAGAGCGATGTGCTTATCGTCGATATCGACCAGCCGCTGGAAGGCGTGGTGGCCAGCACCATTGAGGTGATCAACAAAGGCAGTCACTAGTGAGTACTTTAACGCTTGTTTTAACAGCAGTCGGCTCGGTATTGCTGCTGCTGTTTTTAGTCATGAAGGCGCGGATGCACGCCTTCGTGGCTTTGATGGTGGTTTCTATTGGCGCAGGTCTCTTCTCCGGCATGCCGCTGGATAAAATCGCGGCGACGATGGAGAAGGGGATGGGCGGTACGCTGGGCTTCCTGGCGATCGTCGTCGCGCTGGGCGCGATGTTCGGGAAGATCCTGCATGAAACGGGGGCGGTCGATCAGATTGCCGTCAAGATGCTCAAATCCTTCGGCCACAATCGCGCGCACTATGCGATTGGTCTCGCCGGCCTCATCTGCGCGCTGCCGCTGTTTTTCGAAGTGGCGATCGTGCTACTGATCAGCGTCGCCTTCTCGATGGCGCGCCATACCGGCACTAACCTCGTGAAGCTGGTGATCCCGCTGTTTGCCGGGGTGGCCGCCGCCGCGGCGTTCCTGCTGCCGGGACCGGCGCCGATGCTGCTGGCGTCGCAAATGCACGCCGACTTTGGCTGGATGATCCTGATTGGCCTGTGCGCGGCCATTCCGGGAATGATTATCGCCGGGCCGCTGTGGGGCAACTTCATCAGCCGCTACGTTGAGCTGCATATTCCTGATGACGTGACAGAGCCGCATCTCGGCGAAGGCAAAATGCCCTCCTTCGGCTTCAGCCTGTCGCTGATCCTGCTGCCGCTGGTGCTGGTAGGCCTGAAAACCATCGCCGCGCGCTTTGTGCCGGTGGGGTCGACCGCTTACGAATGGTTTGAATTTATCGGTCACCCATTCACCGCGATCCTGGTAGCCTGCCTGGTGGCAATCTACGGCCTGGCGGTACGTCAGGGGATGGCGAAAGACCGGGTGATGGAGATCTGCGGTCATGCGCTGCAGCCGGCGGGCATTATCCTGCTGGTGATCGGGGCAGGCGGCGTCTTCAAGCAGGTGCTGGTTGACTCCGGCGTCGGCCCGGCGCTGGGTGAAGCGCTGACCGGTATGGGGCTGCCGATCGCCATTACCTGTTTCGTGCTGGCGGCGGCGGTGCGTATCATCCAGGGTTCCGCCACCGTGGCGTGCCTGACGGCGGTCGGCCTGGTGATGCCGGTGATTGAGCAACTGAACTACAGCGGCGCGCAGATGGCGGCCTTGTCTATCTGTATCGCCGGCGGCTCGATTGTCGTGAGCCATGTGAACGACGCCGGCTTCTGGCTGTTCGGTAAATTTACCGGCGCCACCGAAGCCCAGACGCTGAAAACCTGGACGATGATGGAAACCATCCTCGGCACCACCGGGGCGATTGTCGGCATGATCGCCTTCCAGCTGCTGAGCTAAGTCTGTTCGCCACCCGCTCGCGGGTGGCCAAAAGCCAGGGTAACGCCGTTTACCCTGGCTTCCCGGCGATAAGCCGCGCTTTTTCCCTCTTTTCTCTTTCCGCTCCTCGCCTTTATTAGCGCTACGACGATGCTCGTATCCTTCGGCAAGCCTTGCTGCACCTGGGTTTGTTGCCTGTTTTTGGCAAGGGGGAAATCAGCGGATTTCGCGCTTAATCCATAATCAGGATCAATAAAATCGCGACGGAAAATGTTCCATTCCCTTGGTGATTTCCCCGATAATCATTGCGCTTTGACGACGACCAGCGACGGTGGACAATGTGCAGGATAAGTTGCTTTTCTGATTGTTCAGCAATCATTGATTAATTTCACTTGCGACTTTAGCTGCATTTTGTAAGGTGAGGGATAATCCAGTTGGAAACTGGTCAGGCACAAACAGCACACACCTCGCAGGAATACGTTATGAAAAATGTTGGTTTTATCGGCTGGCGCGGAATGGTCGGCTCTGTTCTCATGCAACGCATGGTTGAAGAGCGCGACTTCGACGCCATTCGCCCGGTGTTCTTCTCTACCTCCCAGCTGGGACAGCCAGCGCCGTCTTTCGGCGGTAGCACCGGTGGCACGCTCCAGGATGCGTTCGATCTGGACGCGCTGAAGGCACTGGACATTATTGTCACGTGCCAGGGCGGCGATTACACCAACGAGATTTACCCGAAGCTGCGCGAAAGCGGCTGGCAGGGTTACTGGATTGACGCTGCCTCTTCGCTGCGCATGAAGGACGATGCGATCATTATCCTCGACCCGGTTAACCAGGACGTGATCACCGCCGGCCTGAACAACGGCGTAAAAACCTTTGTCGGCGGCAACTGTACCGTCAGCCTGATGCTGATGTCCCTCGGCGGCCTGTTTGCCCAGGATCTGGTGGAGTGGGTCAGCGTGGCGACATACCAGGCGGCTTCCGGCGGCGGCGCGCGTCATATGCGCGAACTACTGAGCCAGATGGGCCAGCTGCACAACCACGTCGCGGCAGAGCTGGCGGACCCGGCTTCCGCCATTCTGGATATCGAGCGCAAAGTGACGTCGCTGACCCGCAGCGGCGAGCTGCCGGTGGATAACTTCGGCGTACCGCTGGCGGGCAGCCTGATCCCGTGGATCGACAAACAGCTGGATAACGGCCAGAGCCGCGAAGAGTGGAAAGGCCAGGCGGAGACCAACAAGATCCTCGCCACCTCGTCCGTTATCCCGGTAGACGGCCTGTGCGTCCGCGTTGGCGCGCTGCGCTGCCACAGCCAGGCGTTCACCATCAAGCTGAAAAAAGATGTCTCTATCCCGACCGTTGAGGAGCTGCTGGCCGCGCATAACCCGTGGGCTAAAGTGGTACCGAACGATCGCGACATTACCATGCGCGAGCTGACCCCAGCCGCGGTGACTGGCACCCTGACCACCCCGGTAGGACGCCTGCGTAAACTGAATATGGGGCCGGAGTATCTGTCGGCCTTTACCGTTGGCGACCAGCTGCTGTGGGGCGCCGCGGAGCCGCTGCGCCGGATGCTTCGCCAGCTGGCGTAAGCGCAGGATGAACAGAAAGGGGGTCTTCGAGCCCCCTTTTTTTTTGCGTAATACAAGGAGTAAACGCGGATGTTAGATTTTTCCCCACGGAGGTAACTCAGCCTTGGCTATGCTTTAAGTAAGGAATTCCTTACCTGAAGGTGGGACGGAGCAGAAGGATGCAGAAAGCGCTGCGCCGTTCAGGTCAAAAAAAGTCGCCAGTTACAGGAATGAGCGACACTTACAACAGGATGAAAGCATGTCTAATCATATCGATAGAGACGTGATTAATGCGCTAATCGCCGGTCATTTCGCGGACCCTTTTTCCGTGCTCGGCATGCACCGTACCGACGCCGGGCTGGAAGTGCGCGCATTATTACCCGATGCCACCGATGTGTGGGTTATTGAACCGAAAACCGGACGCAAAGTCGGCAAGCTCGAATGCCTC
Source organism: Klebsiella sp. M041 (assembly GCF_059759695.1). NCBI lineage: Bacteria > Pseudomonadati > Pseudomonadota > Gammaproteobacteria > Enterobacterales > Enterobacteriaceae > Klebsiella > Klebsiella sp. M041. Next base: position 82,348 of record NZ_JCAXWU010000016.1, on the reverse strand, counting down.
GACTCGCGTGGTTTCTTCAGCGGCGTTCTGCCGCGGCGTAAAAACGCCTTTCGCTATCAGTTGGCCGTCACCTGGCACGGGCAGCAGAATCTGATTGATGACCCTTATCGCTTTGGTCCGCTGCTGCAGGATCTTGACGTCTGGCTGCTGTCGGAAGGGACCCACCTGCGCCCTTACGAAACGCTGGGCGCGCACGCCGCCACCATGGACGGTGTCACCGGCACCCGTTTCTCGGTATGGGCGCCGAACGCCCGTCGCGTTTCGGTGGTGGGGCAATTTAACTACTGGGACGGCCGGCGCCACCCGATGCGATTCCGCAAAGAGTCCGGCATCTGGGAACTGTTCGTCCCCGGCGCGCACAATGGCCAGCTGTATAAATTCGAGCTGATTGACGCCCACGGCCATCTGCGGGTCAAAGCCGATCCTTACGCCTTTGAATCGCAAATGCGTCCGGAAAGCGCCTCGCTTATCTGCGACCTGCCGCCTAAAGTCGAACAGCCGGCGGACCGCAAAGCGGCGAACCAGTTCGATGCCCCTGTCTCTATCTATGAAGTGCATCTTGGCTCATGGCGTCGCCATACCGACAATAATTTCTGGCTGAGCTACCGCGAGCTGGCCGACCAGCTGGTGCCCTACGCGAAATGGATGGGCTTCACCCATCTCGAGCTGCTGCCGGTTAACGAGCACCCGTTCGACGGCAGCTGGGGCTATCAACCCACCGGCCTCTATGCGCCGACCCGCCGTTTCGGCACCCGCGATGATTTCCGTTACTTTATCAACGCCGCGCACGCCGCCGGGCTAAACGTCATTCTGGACTGGGTGCCTGGCCACTTCCCGGCGGATGATTTTGCCCTTGCCTCTTTCGATGGCACCGCGCTGTATGAGCACAGCGATCCGCGCGAGGGGTATCACCAGGACTGGAATACCCTGATCTACAACTACGGACGCCGCGAAGTCAGCAACTTCCTGGTGGGAAATGCGCTGTACTGGATCGAACGCTTCGGCATCGATGCTCTGCGCGTCGACGCGGTGGCCTCGATGATCTATCGCGACTATAGCCGCAAGGCGGGGGAGTGGATCCCCAACGAATACGGCGGCCGGGAAAATCTGGAAGCCATTGAGTTTCTGCGCAACACCAACCGCATCCTTGGCGAACAGACGCCGGGCGCGGTCACCATGGCGGAAGAGTCCACCGATTTCGCCGGGGTAACCCGTCCGCCAGCCGGCGGCGGCCTCGGTTTCTGGTTCAAATGGAACCTCGGCTGGATGCACGACACCCTGGATTACATGAAACTCGATCCGGTGCACCGCCGCTACCATCACGACAAAATGACCTTCGGCATGCTCTACAACTACACCGAGAACTTTGTGCTGCCGCTCTCCCACGATGAAGTGGTGCACGGCAAAAAATCGATTCTCGACCGCATGCCGGGGGACGCCTGGCAGAAGTTCGCCAACCTGCGCGCCTACTACGGCTGGCTGTTCGCCTTCCCGGGGAAAAAGCTGCTGTTTATGGGCAATGAGTTCGCCCAGGGCCGCGAGTGGAACCATGACGGCAGCCTCGACTGGCATCTGCTGGAGGGCGGCGACAACTGGCACCACGGCGTCCAGCGGCTGGTGCGCGACCTGAACCATACCTATCGCCACCATAAGGCGCTGCACGAGCTGGACTTTGACCCGTACGGCTTCGAATGGCTGGTGGTGGATGACCACGAGCGCTCAGTGTTTGTCTTTGTGCGCCGCGACCGGGCGGGGAACGAGATTATCGTCGCCAGCAACTTCACGCCGGTGCCGCGCCACGACTACCGCTTCGGCATCAACCAGCCGGGCCGCTGGCGCGAGGCGTTGAATACCGACTCAATGCACTATCACGGCAGCAACCAGGGCAACGGCGGGGTGGTGGAAAGCGATGCCATCCCCAGCCACGGTCGCGAACATTCGCTGTCCCTGACCCTGCCGCCGCTGGCGACGATCTGGCTGGTCCGGGAGGCGCAATGACCAACCTCGCGGCAGGCAAGCCTGCGCCGTTGGGCGCCAGCTATGACGGCAAGGGGGTGAACTTCGCCCTCTTCTCCGCCCACGCGGAGCGGGTGGAGCTGTGCGTGTTCGACGAGCAGGGCAACGAGCAACGCTTCGATCTCCCGGCGCGCAGCGGCGACATCTGGCACGGCTGGCTGGCTGCCGTCGGGCCGGGCCTGCGCTACGGCTACCGGGTGCATGGCCCCTGGGATCCGGCGCAGGGACACCGCTTTAACCCGGCCAAGCTGCTGCTCGATCCCTGCGCTCACCGGGTTGAGGGCGATCTGCCGGACGACGAGCGCCTGCACGGCGGAATGTGGCAGCCGGATCATCGCGATAGCGCCGCGATAGCGCCAAAATCGCAGGTAGTGGATCTGCGTTACGACTGGCTGGGCGATAAACCGCCGCGTACCCCATGGGGGGAAACGGTGCTTTATGAAGCGCACGTGAAAGGGCTCACCTTGCTTAATCCGCAGCTGCCGGAAGCCATTCGCGGAACGTATAAGGCGCTGGGCCACCCGGTGATGATCGCTTACTTCAAATCGCTGGGCATCAGCGCCCTTGAACTGTTGCCAGTGGCGCAGTTCGCCAGCGAGCCGCGACTGCAGCGGATGGGGTTGAGCAACTACTGGGGCTACAACCCGCTGGCCTGGTTCGCGCTGGATCCGCGCTATGCCAGCGACCCGACGCGCGCCCTGGATGAGTTTCGCGATGCGGTTAAGGCGCTACATGCCGCCGGTATCGAGGTGATTCTGGATATCGTGCTCAACCATAGCGCGGAAATCGATCTTGAAGGTCCCACCGTCTCCCTGCGCGGAATCGACAACCGTAGCTATTATTGGGTAAGGGAAGATGGCGATTATCACAACTGGACCGGGTGCGGGAATACGCTCAATCTCAGCCACCCGGGGGTAGTGGAACTGGCGCGCCAGTGTTTGCGCTTCTGGGTGGATGAGTGCCATGTCGACGGTTTTCGCTTCGATCTCGCCTCAGTGATGGGACGGACGCCGGAATTCCGCCAGGATGCGCCGCTGTTCGAGGCTATCCGCCACGACAGCGTGCTGTCGCAGGTGAAACTGATCGCCGAACCCTGGGATATCGGCCCGGGGGGCTACCAGGTGGGCAATTTTCCCCCGCTGTTCGCCGAGTGGAACGACCATTTTCGCGATAGCGCCCGCCGCTTCTGGCTGCAGCAAAACGTCTCCCTGGGGGATTTCGCGCAACGCTTCGCGGCCTCCAGCGATCTCTTTGCCCGTGATGGCAAGCCGCCATCGGCGACGGTCAATCTGGTGACGGCCCACGATGGCTTCACGCTGCGCGACTGCGTTTGTTTCAATCAGAAACACAATGAGGCGAACGGGGAGGAGAATCGCGATGGGACTAACAATAACTACAGCAACAATCATGGTATAGAAGGATTAGAAGCTAATTTTGCGGTGATTGAACGGCGACGCGCCAGCGTGCATGCGCTGCTGACGACGCTGCTGCTGGCTCAGGGGACGCCGATGCTGCTGGCGGGCGATGAGCAGGGCCACAGCCAGCACGGCAACAATAATGCCTACTGTCAGGACAACGCCCTTACCTGGCTCGACTGGCGCCAGGCGAACCCGGGATTAACCGCCTTTACCGCGGCGCTGATCCACCTGCGCCGGCGCATTCCGGCGCTCACCCGCAACCGCTGGTGGCAGGAGGGGGATGGCAGCGTCCGCTGGCTTAATCGCCATGCCCAGCCGCTGACTGCCGGGGAGTGGCAGCAGGGGGCAGCGTGTATGCAGATCCAGTTGTCGGATCGCTGGCTGCTCACGCTGAACGCCACCGCAGAGGTGGTCGATATGGTTTTACCCGAGGGGGAATGGCGCGCCGTTCCTCCATTCGCCGGAGAGGATAATCCGGTCATCATGGCTGTCTGGCATGGGCCCGCGCACGGAGTGTGCGTATTTCAAAGGTCGTAAGCCCTGAAGCTTCCGGTTGAACCCGTGGCGGCGGCGCGGCGGGATGAGCAGGAAAGCGGGGGTGTAAAAAGGAGTTAATCATGGTTAGGCTTGAAAAAAACGATCCGCTGATGCTGGCGCGTCAATTACCTATCAAATCCGTGGCGTTGATCCTCGCGGGCGGCCGTGGCACCCGGCTTAAGGATCTCACCATTAAGCGTGCGAAACCTGCCGTTCACTTCGGCGGCAAGTTCCGTATTATCGATTTCGCATTATCTAACTGCATTAACTCAGGGATCCGCCGCATCGGCGTTATTACCCAGTATCAGTCGCATACGCTGGTGCAGCACATCCAGCGCGGCTGGTCGTTCTTCAGCGAAGAGATGAACGAGTTTGTCGATCTGCTGCCGGCCCAACAGCGCGTACACGGCGAAAACTGGTATCGCGGCACGGCGGACGCGGTGACGCAGAACCTGGACATCATCAGCCGCTACAAGGCCGAGTACGTGGTGATCCTCGCGGGCGACCATATTTATAAGCAGGACTACTCGCGCATGCTGATCGACCATGTCGAAAAAGGGGCGCGTTGCACCGTGGCCTGCATGCCGGTGCCCATTGAAGAGGCATCCGCCTTCGGCGTCATGGCGGTCGACGAAAACGAAAAAATCATTGAGTTTGTCGAGAAACCCGCCAACCCGCCGGCGATGCCGACCGACCCGACCAAATCGCTGGCCAGCATGGGCATTTATGTCTTCGACGCCGCCTATCTTTATGAGCTGCTGGAAGAAGACGATCGCAACGAGAACTCCAGCCATGATTTCGGCAAAGACATCATTCCGAAGATCACCGAAGCTGGCATGGCTTATGCACATCCTTTCCCGCTCTCCTGCGTGCAGTCCGACCCGAACGCCGAGCCGTACTGGCGCGACGTGGGGACGCTGGAGGCCTACTGGAAGGCCAACCTCGATCTGGCGTCAGTTACGCCGGAGCTGGATATGTACGACCAGAACTGGCCGATCCGTACCCATATGGAATCGCTGCCGCCGGCGAAGTTCGTGCAGGACCGTTCCGGAAGCCACGGCATGACCCTGAACTCGCTGGTCTCCGGGGGCTGCATTATCTCCGGGTCGGTGGTGGTACAGTCGGTGCTGTTCCCGCGCGTGCGGGTGAACTCATTCTGTAACATTGATTCGGCAGTCTTGTTGCCAGATGTCTGGGTGGGGCGCTCATGCCGCCTGCGTCGCTGCGTGATTGACCGCGCCTGCGTCATCCCGGAAGGAATGGTGATTGGTGAGAACGCGGAAGAGGATGCACGCCGCTTCTATCGCTCAGAGGAAGGTATCGTGCTGGTGACCCGCGACATGCTGCGGAAATTGGGGCACAAACAGGAGCGCTAATGCAGGTCTTACATGTATGTTCTGAGATGTTCCCGCTGTTAAAGACGGGCGGTCTGGCGGACGTCATCGGCGCGCTGCCGGCGGCGCAAATCGCGGAGGGTATCGATACGCGCGTGCTGTTGCCGGCGTTTCCCGATATCCGCCGCGGCGTGGTGGATGCCCAGGTGGTGACCCGCCGGGATACGTTCGCCGGGCGGATCACGCTGCTGTACGGCCACTTTAACGGCGTGGGGATCTATCTGATAGACGCCCCGCATCTCTATGACCGGCCGGGGAGCCCTTACCACGATACCAACCAGCACGCTTATACCGACAACGTTCTGCGCTTTGCGCTGCTGGGATGGGTGGGAAGCGAAATGGCCAGCGGACTGGATCCGTTCTGGCGCCCGGATGTGGTCCATGCCCACGACTGGCACGCCGGCCTGACGCCGGCCTACCTGGCGGCGCGCGGGCGTCCGGCTAAATCGGTCTTTACCGTGCACAACCTGGCGTACCAGGGGATGTTTTACTCCTGGCATATGAATGATATCGAGCTGCCGTGGTCGTTTTACAACATGCATGGCCTCGAGTTTAACGGCCAGATCTCGTTTCTGAAGGCCGGTCTTTACTACGCCGACCATATTACGGCGGTGAGCCCGACCTACGCGCGCGAGATCACCGAGCCGCAGTACGCCTACGGCATGGAGGGGCTGCTGCGTCAGCGCCATCATGAAGGGCGGCTGTCGGGAATTCTCAACGGCGTTGACGACGGTATCTGGAGCCCGCAAAACGACCTCCTGCTGCCGATGCGCTACGATCGCGACACGCTGGAGGAGAAGGCGGAGAACAAGCGTCAGCTGCAGATCGCCATGGGCCTGAAGGTCGATGATAAAGCGCCGCTGTTTGCCGTCGTCAGCCGTCTCACCAGCCAGAAAGGGCTGGATCTGGTGCTCGAAGCGCTGCCGGGCCTGCTTGAGCAGGGCGGCCAGCTGGCGCTGCTGGGCGCTGGCGACCCGGTGCTGCAGGAAGGGTTCCTTGCCGCCGCTGCCGAACACCCGGGCAAGGTGGGGGTGCAGATTGGCTATCATGAGGCCTTCTCCCACCGCATTATGGGGGGCGCCGACGTCATTCTGGTCCCGAGCCGCTTTGAACCCTGCGGCCTGACCCAGCTGTACGGTCTGAAGTACGGTACGCTGCCGCTGGTGCGCCGCACCGGCGGGCTGGCGGACACGGTCTCTGACAGTTCGCTGGAGAACCTTGCCGATGGTCTGGCGACAGGTTTTGTCTTTGAGGACAGCAATGCGCTGTCATTGCTGCGCGCTATACGTCGCGCCTTTGTCCTCTGGTCGCGCCCATCGCTCTGGCGCTATGTGCAGCGTCAGGCGATGAATATGGATTTTAGCTGGCAGGTTGCCGCGAACTCCTATCGCGAACTTTATCAACGCTTGATGTAATCACTGGAGTCATTGTTATGAATGTACCCTTTAGCTATGCATCACCGACGCTGAGCGTTGAGGCGTTAAAACATTCTATTGCCTATAAGCTGATGTTTATCATCGGTAAAGATCCGGCCATCGCCAACAAGCATGAATGGCTTAACGCCACGCTGTTTGCCGTTCGCGATCGCATGGTGGAGCGCTGGCTGCGCTCCAACCGCGCGCAGCTCTCGCAGGAAGTGCGCCAGGTATACTATCTGTCGATGGAGTTCCTGATCGGCCGTACCCTCTCGAATGCCCTGTTGTCGCTCGGCATCTATGACGATGTGAGCAGCGCGCTGGCGGAGATGGGGCTCGATCTCGAAGAGCTGATCGATGAAGAGAACGACCCCGGACTTGGCAACGGCGGTCTGGGCCGCCTGGCGGCCTGCTTCCTTGACTCCCTGGCGGCGCTGGGGCTGCCGGGACGTGGCTACGGGATCCGCTACGACTACGGGATGTTTAAACAGAATATCGTCGATGGCCGGCAAAAAGAGTCCCCTGACTACTGGCTGGAGTACGGTAACCCGTGGGAGTTTGAGCGCCACAACACCCGCTATAAAGTGCGCTTCGGCGGCCGCATTCAGCAGGAGGGGAAGAAAACCCGCTGGATAGAGACGGAAGAGATCATTGCCGAAGCCTACGATCAGATTATCCCCGGCTTTGACACCGACGCCACCAACACGCTGCGTCTGTGGAGCGCGCAGGCCAGTAGCGAAATTAACCTCGGTAAGTTTAACCAGGGCGACTACTTCGCCGCGGTAGAGGATAAGAACCACTCCGAAAACGTCTCCCGCGTCCTCTATCCGGACGACTCGACCTACTCCGGCCGCGAGCTGCGCCTGCGCCAGGAGTATTTCCTCGTCTCGGCCACGGTGCAGGATATTCTGAACCGCCACTATCTGTTGCATAAGACCTATGACAACCTGGCGGACAAGATAGCCATCCACCTGAATGACACCCACCCGGTGCTGTCGATACCGGAGCTGATGCGCCTGCTTATCGACGAGCATAAATTCAGCTGGGACGAGGCGTTCGAGGTGACCTGTCAGGTCTTCTCTTATACCAACCATACCCTGATGAGCGAAGCGCTCGAGACCTGGCCGGTGGATATGCTGGGCAAAATTCTCCCGCGCCATCTGCAGATTATCTTTGAGATTAACGACTACTTCCTCAAGACCCTGCAGGAGCAGTATCCCAACGATACCGCGCTGCTCAGCCGGACCTCGATTATCGACGAGTCAAACGGCCGTCGCGTGCGGATGGCCTGGCTGGCGGTGGTGGTCAGCCACAAGGTCAATGGGGTGTCGGAGCTACATTCCCGATTGATGGTGGAGTCGCTGTTTGCCGAATTCGCCAAAATTTTCCCGATGCGCTTTATCAACGTGACCAACGGCGTCACGCCGCGCCGCTGGCTGGCGCTGGCCAACCCTCCGCTGTCGAAAGTGCTGGATGAGCATATCGGCCGCACCTGGCGGACCGATCTGAGCCAGCTTGACGAGCTGAAGCAGCATATCGACTATCCGACGGTCAATCAGGCAGTGCGTCAGGCTAAACTGGAAAACAAACAGCGGCTGGCCAGCTATATTGCGCAGCAGCTCAATGTGGTGGTGAATCCGAAGGCGCTGTTTGATGTGCAGATCAAACGCATTCACGAGTACAAACGCCAGCTGATGAATGTGCTGCACGTCATTACCCGCTATAACCGGATCAAAGCCGATCCGCAGGCGGAGTGGGTGCCGCGGGTGAACATTTTCGCCGGTAAGGCGGCTTCAGCCTACTACATGGCCAAGCATATTATTCACCTGATCAACGATGTGGCGGCGGTGATCAATAACGATCCGCAGATTGGCGACAAGCTGAAGGTCGTTTTTATCCCCAACTACAGCGTTAGCCTGGCGCAGCTGATCATTCCGGCGGCAGACCTGTCGGAACAGATCTCGCTCGCAGGCACGGAAGCCTCCGGCACCAGTAATATGAAGTTTGCCCTTAACGGCGCGCTGACGATCGGCACCCTCGACGGGGCGAACGTGGAGATGCAGGAGCACGTGGGCGAAGAGAATATCTTTATCTTCGGCAACACCGCGGAAGAGGTGGAGGAGCTGCGTCGCAGCGGCTATAAACCGCGCGAATATTACGAGCAGGATGAAGAGCTTCACCAGGCGCTGACGCAGATCGGTACCGGCGTTTTCAGCCCGGCGGAACCGGGGCGCTACCGCGACCTGCTGGATTCGCTGATTAACTTTGGCGACCACTACCAGGTGCTGGCGGACTATCGTAGCTATGTGGACTGCCAGGATCGCGTCGACGAGCTGTATCAACATCCGGAAGAGTGGGCCTACAAGGCGATGCTGAATATTGCCAATATGGGCTACTTCTCTTCCGACCGGACGATCCAGGAGTACGCGAAATACATCTGGCATATCGACCCGGTAAGGCTGTAAGCCAGTCAACGCAACACAACGGGGCCATTTGGCCCCGTTGTTTCATTATTGCGGTTGGATCCGGCCTCAGGCGTTTCCCCAGGCCCGCGCAGCCGGGCGCGTTAAGACGCTAACGACAGCTCAGACTTTCCCGCATGCTGCGCCAGCCATTCGCTGATGCGCGCCTGCTGCTCGCCATTCAGCCACATGCCCTGTTTGGTTCGACGCCAGATGGCGTCATCCAGGCTGCGCACCCATTCATGCTCAACCAGATACTTCAGCTCGGCTTCATAAAACTCATGGCCGAAATCTTCCCCCAGATCGCTCAGGGCGCTGGCTTCCTTGAGGATCCACTCGCTGTTGCTCCCGTAGGTGCGGGCATAATGGCGGGCCAGTGATTCACTGATGAACGGGAAGCGACGGCGCAGTTTTGCCGCGTAGTCGTCGCGGTCGCCGCCGATATCGCCGCCGGGGAGCACCGCGGTTTTGGTCCATGCCGGGCCGATCCCTTTGTAATAGGGGGTCAGTTTTTCCAGCGCATGCTCGGCCAGTTTGCGATAGGTGGTCAGCTTCCCGCCGAAGACGGAGAGCAGCGGCGCCTGGCCGTTCTCATCGTGAATATCCAGCGTGTAGTCGCGGGTGATCGCCTGCGGTGAATCCGACTCGTCGTCGCACAGCGGACGGACGCCGGAGTAGGTCCAGACGATATCGTCCCGGCTGAGGGTCTTTTTAAAGTGCGCGTTATAGACGTTCAGCAGGTAATTAATCTCTTTATCATCAATGGCCACCGCTTTCGGATCGCCCTTATACTCGACGTCCGTCGTGCCGATGATGGAGAACTCATCCATCCACGGGATAACAAACACAATACGTTTATCTTCGTTTTGCAGAATGTAGGCCTGCTTCTGGGTATGCACCCGCGGCACCACGATGTGGCTGCCCTTGATCAGGCGGATACCGTAAGGCGAGCGGAGATGCATCCCTTCGTCGAAGAACTGTTTGACCCATGGACCGGTGGCATTGACCAGACCGCGCGCCTTCCAGGTAAACTTCTCGCCGCTATCGATATCTTCCGCTTCCACCACCCACAGGCCGTTCTCCCGTTTTGCCGAGATGGCGCGAGTGCGGGTCCGCACCTCGCCGCCTTTGCGGACGACCATCTGCGCGTTGGCCAGCACCAGGCGGGCATCGTCGACCCAGCAGTCGGAATATTCGAAACCGCGCACAATTTCCGGCTTAAGTACCGATTCTGCGCCAAAACGCAAGCCGGTGGATCCCGGCAGACTGGTGCGTTTGCCCAGATGATCGTACATAAACAAGCCGATGCGGATCATCCATGCCGGACGCAGATGCGGGCGATGCGGGAGACGAAAGCGCATCGGGAAGGCGATATGCGGGGCCATTTTTAACAGCACTTCGCGTTCGGCCAGCGCTTCGCTGACCAGGCGGAACTCATAGTGTTCGAGGTAGCGTAGCCCGCCGTGGATCAGTTTGGAACTGGCGCTGGAGGTGGCGCAGGCGAGATCGCGCGCTTCCAGCATCAGTACGGATAAACCACGCCCGGCGGCATCTGCCGCGATACCGGCACCGTTGATGCCTCCGCCTATCACAATCAGATCTTTGGTTTCCACGTTCTTACCCTCTCACACTTTCGTTTAAGCTCACAAATGCTCGATATCGCTCACTGTAGCAAACAAACACGCTTTTGGTAACATCAAAAAAACATTTTGGAGTGATGGGTGTAACATATTGGCGTTTCTTTACCGCCTGACGGTACACTACAGGGTAAAATTGGGCTGGCCACTGCCCGTCATGACGAGAAAGAGAAGAGAACCATGGAACAGTTTGAATGTATCAACGTTGAAGAAGCGCACCAGAAACTGCATCAGCAGACGGCGGTTTTGGTCGATATCCGCGATCCGCAAAGCTATGCGATGGGCCATACGCCGGGCGCGTTTCATCTGACCAACGATACCCTGGGCGCGTTTATGCGTGACAACGACTTTGACACGGCGGTGATGGTGATGTGCTATCACGGCAACAGCAGCAAGGGCGCCGCGCAGTATCTGCTGCAGCAGGGGTTTGATAAGGTCTACAGCGTTGACGGCGGGTTCGACGCCTGGCATCGCCATTTCCCGGCGGAAGTGGCGCACGGGACGTTTTAACGACTGGCAGGTATACTATCTCCCTTTGTGTGGAATAAGCGATTCGCTGCATGTTAATGATTACCTCTTTTGCCAACCCGCGCGTGGCCCAGGCGTTTGTCGATTATATGGCGACGCAGGGGATTATCCTGACTATCCAGCAGCACACCCAGAGCGACGTCTGGCTGGCTGATGAGAGTCAGGCCGGGCGCGTCAGGGCTGAGCTGGCGCGTTTTCTCGAAAACCCGGCGGACCCGCGCTATCTGGCGGCGAGCTGGCAGTCCGGACAGACCAACAGCGGGTTGCGCTATCAGCGCTTTCCTTTCTTTGCCACGCTGCGGCATAACGCCGGCCCGTTCACCTGGGCGATTCTGCTGATCTGCATCGCGGTGTTCATCCTGCAAAATCTGCTGGGCGATCAGCCGGTGATGATTTGGCTGGCCTGGCCCTACGATCCTTCGCTGCAGTTCGAAGCCTGGCGTTATTTCAGCCATGCTTTCATGCATTTCTCGCTGATGCATATTCTCTTCAACCTGCTATGGTGGTGGTATCTCGGCGGCGCGGTGGAAAAGCGCATCGGCAGCGGCAAGCTGGTGGTGATCACCGTCATCAGCGCCCTGCTGAGTGGCTTCGTGCAGCACCAGTTTAGCGGCCCGTGGTTTGGCGGGCTGTCGGGCGTGGTTTACGCGCTGATGGGCTATGTCTGGCTGCGGGGCGAGCGCGATCCGCAGAGCGGTATTTATCTGCAGCGCGGGTTGATACTCTTCTCTTTAGTGTGGTTAATTGCTGGCTGGTTTGACGTTTTCGGCATGGCGATCGCCAACGGCGCGCACGTGGCTGGTCTGGCGACTGGCCTGGCGATGGCGTTTGTCGATACCTTGCATGGGCGAAAACGCGCATAAAGACTTACCGACAGGGGTCGGGTAGGCGACATTTTTCCAGGGATATTTCATGAAACAAACACAACGTCATGACGCCATTATCGAGCTGGTAAAAAAACAGGGTTACGTCAGCACGGAAGAGCTGGTTGAGCAGTTCGCGGTTAGCCCGCAGACCATCCGCCGCGACCTGAACGATTTAGCCGAACAGAAAATGATCCTCCGTCATCACGGCGGCGCGGCGCTGCCCTCCAGCTCGGTGAACACCTCCTGGCACGATCGCAAAGCGACCCAGACGGCGGAGAAAGAGCGTATCGCCCGGCGGGTGGCCAGCGAGATCCCGGACGGGGCGACGCTGTTTATCGATATCGGCACCACGCCGGAAGCGGTGGCGCACGCCCTGCTCGATCACAACGATTTGCGGATTGTGACCAATAACCTGAACGTCGCCAACACGCTGATGGTGAAAGAGGACTTCCGCATTATTCTCGCCGGCGGCGAACTGCGCAGCCGCGACGGCGGGATCATCGGGGAAGCCACCCTCGACTTTATCTCGCAGTTCCGTCTCGACTTCGGCATTCTCGGCATCAGCGGCGTCGACAGCGATGGCTCGCTGCTGGAGTTTGATTATCATGAAGTGCGCACCAAGCGCGCGATTATTGAGAATTCACGCCACGTGATGCTGGTGGTAGATCATACCAAGTTTGGCCGTAACGCGATGGTCAACATGGGCAGCATCAGCATGGTCGATGCGGTCTATACCGATGTGCTGCCCCCGGCGGGCGTGCTCAAGGTCATCACCGATAACAACCTCCAGCTCGAGCTGTGCTAAGCGACAACGGCGTCGTCAGACGCCGTATCCCATCATCTTAAGCAACTGCTGGGCATGCTGCACCGCGTCCTGACGGTGGGCGACGCCCAGTTTCTGATACAGGTTGCGAATATGGGTCTTGATGGTGGTGGCCGCCACGTCAAGCTCGCCGGCAATCTGCTCGTTGCTGTAGCCGGAATAGATTAAGCCAAGCACCTGCCATTCGCGCTGGGTCAGCGGGCTGGTGCGGATAAGCTCCGGCACCTCGGGGTGATTCAGCAGCCGCTCGACGAACCCTTCGTCAAAGTGGGCGAATTTGTGGCGATGATGCTGGTTGATGTCGCGCAGAATGCGCTGGGCGCGATGCTGCTCCAGCTCCGGCAGGGTGTTCAGCTGGATCAGCTGGCGCAGCTGCTGGGCCATCGCCTCGCCTTCAATCACAAAGTGGTTGATAAAGCCGGTGCGGTTGGCGAGCGTCAGGGCTTCCAGCAGGGCTTTCTGCGCTTCGCTCTTGCGTCCTGCCTGCCAGTACAGCTGGTTGAGCAGCAGCAGGTTGCGGTTGAGATCGCTCATCAAACGCAGTGAACGCGCATTTTCGTTCAGCTCTTCCAGCACCATTTCCGCCGGTTCGAAATCGCCCAGCAGGATCTGCGCGCGGGCAATATTGCGCCACTGGCTCTGCAGGAAGTGGTTATTGGCGAATTCCGGCTTCGGCGTCTGGCGCAGCCAGTTGTCCGCCGCGGTTTTATCGCCGGTCATCTGCCAGTAGATCACCCGCACCTTGTCGGCGTTGGAGACCCAGTCGCTGTGGTAGTGACCGTTACCGAGCAGGTTTTCCAGCCGGTTCAGGTGGCTACGGGCATTATCCAGATCGCCGCGCGCCAGCGAGCATTGCACCATCAGCGCCAGGCACTGCAGCTGCTGCTGCGGTTGATAAGTTGAGAGAACCGCCATCCCCTGGCGGGCGCAGGCTTCAGCCTCGTCGAGGCGCGCCCATGCCCACAGCAGCTGAGAGCGGATGCGCAGCAGGAACTCATGCATCGGCAACTGCTCAAGATGCTGTTCGCGTACCAGATGGAAGGCTTTCTCCTGGCTCTCCCAGGCGGCCTGCAGGAAGCCCTGGGCGAACAGAATTTCGCTTTGCTGAATGATGCTCCACAGGGCGTAATGCCAGACGTCGTGACGGCGGGCCATCTGTTCGGTCTGCTGCATCACGGCGAGAGATTTGGTCAGTTTCCCCTTACAGTGGAGGACTTCGCCATGTACCGAGGTGGCGACGATGCGGCTGTAATAGTTGGCCAGCGGCAGCTCTTCCAGCGCCACCATCGACAGACGTTCCGCTTCGTCCTGATCGCCGTCGTTAATCGCCACCTGCGCGCGCAGGGCGTTGAAGTCGCCATGCATCGCGATATCCATTTCGACGCTCATCTCCTGCTCGGCGCGCGCCAGCAGGGTGTTGACTTCGCTGTAGCGATGCTGGCTCTGCATCAGCCAGGCCTGCAGCAGGATCAGGCGCGGATTTTCCAGCAGATTTGACCAGGGCAGCGCCGACAGCGACTGCTCCAGCAGACCCAGTTCGCTATGGTTGAACATGCCCCAGGCGTGATTGAGCAAGATATCGCGCAGCATTTTGGCATCGCCGGCCGCCAGCGCATGGTGGATGGCCTCGCTGGGGAAGCCTTGCGCCATCCAGCTCTCCGCCGCGGCGCGGTGGATCTCCGGCAGTTCAACCGCCAGCTCCCACTGACAGCGCTGGCGCAGGAAACTGCCAAACAGCGGGTGATAGCGGAACCATTCGCCGGAATCATCCATCCGCTGCAGGAACAGCCCCTGACGTTCGATCTCCTCCAGCTGCATCTGGCCATTCTCTTCGCCGGTGACGCGCACGATTAACGCGTCGTTCATTGAGCGCAGCAGAGAGCTCTTCAGCAAAAAGTTGCGCGTGCGGGCGTCGACGTTATCCAGCACTTCATCCACCAGATAATCCGACAGATGGCTGGCGTTAATCCCGGCGAGGCGACGGGCGGAGTGTTGGGCGGAGGAGTTATTCTGGCGGGCGGAGAGGGCGATGAGCTGCAGCGCGGTGGCCCACCCGGCGACGTCGTCGCACAGCCGACTGCTGTCGTCGGCTTCGATAGGCGACGTCAGACGACAGTCGAAAAATTGTTTCGCTTCCTGGTGGGTAAAGGCCAGCTGCTGGCTGCCAATCTCCAGCAGCTGATCGCGGACGCGCAGGTTGGCAATGCCCAGCTGCGGCAGGTTCCGCGACAGGACCACGAGGGTCATATTCTCCGGCTGATGGCGCAGGAAAAAGCGCATCGCGTCATGGATCACCGGATTATTGATCAGGTGATAATCATCAATGACGAGGTACAGCGGGCGCTGCCAGTCGGCGAGTTCAATAAACAGCTGCGCAAAAAGAGAGGAGAGGCTGGCGTACTGGCGCTTTTGCACCATAGCTTCACTGGCCGCGCAGTGGTTGCCGGTGGCCTGCTGGATCGCCGCGATCAGATAGCTGGCAAAACGCTCCTGCTGGTTGTCGCCTTCGTCCAGCGAAAACCACCCAAGATCGTTTTTACCTGCGGCCCACTGAGAAATGAGCGTTGTTTTACCGTACCCGGCAGGACTGGTGATCAGCACGAGACGATAATTGTTCGCGCCGGAAAGTTTCGCCAGTAAACGCTCACGAACCACGGTGTGTTCAAGGCGGACCGGACGACTTAATTTGGACGGAATCAACATAGTTCTACATTTCGCTGTGCAAGAGAGAGGTTGCGATTTTTTTTGCGCTTCGTAATTAATATCTAATAAGGTCGGTGATTATGAAATTTATTGCAAGTTATGTCCGAAGTTTATGCTCTTGAATTTGCTCTATGTCACAAATTTCGACATTGGTTGCGAATGGGTAAAAATCGCAGGCAGGACTCGTCCTCAGCGGTTTTTAGCCGGCAGCTGGCGGAGCGGGGAGAGATTTATTTTATATCGGGAGTAGTTGTTTGTTTTTATTAAATTATTGTCAGTGATTTCTTAGAAGTAATCTTTTTTGCGGATTAATGTGATGAAATGTGCTTATTTTCCCGGAGGTCGCAATTCATTTTTTTAATAACCAGGCGAAAGGCGGGAAGCGTTTTGCCGCGTAGTGGCCTGTAACAAATTTTTACCCTGCACAGGTGACATCTCGACTGTCATACAGCGGTGATTTTTACAGCATATTTTGGCCTTCTCACCCACACTATAGTGGCCAGGATCACACTTTTCGCTCATCCCCGGTACTCCTCCCTGTCTAATCCCCGTCGGGATGAGGACGATGAATCGGGAGGTCGGCACACTAGCGCCATCGTTTTAGTAAAGGACCCGGATCTCATTATGTCACAGACTTCATTTAACAAAGCTCAGTTTC
The DNA here is from genome assembly GCF_059759695.1 of Klebsiella sp. M041. Taxonomy (NCBI): domain Bacteria; kingdom Pseudomonadati; phylum Pseudomonadota; class Gammaproteobacteria; order Enterobacterales; family Enterobacteriaceae; genus Klebsiella; species Klebsiella sp. M041. The sequence goes on along the minus strand of NZ_JCAXWU010000016.1, from coordinate 65,891 downwards.
AGGCTGCACTGACGCGTCAGTGGCAGCGTTTTGGTTTACAGTCCGCTTCCGAGATGACGCAGCGTCAATGGTGGCGCGCCGTCAGCGGAGCGCTGGCGGAACTTCTGTCGGCGCAGCCGGTGGCAAAACCAGCGCAAGGACAACGTCACGTTAACTACATCTCGATGGAGTTTCTGATTGGTCGCCTGACCGGCAACAACCTGCTCAACCTGGGCTGGTACGAGGGTGTGAGCGACGCGCTGAAAGGCTATGACGTCAACCTCACCGATCTGCTGGAAGAAGAGACCGACCCGGCGCTGGGTAACGGCGGCCTGGGCCGTCTGGCAGCCTGCTTCCTCGACTCCATGGCGACCGTGGGGCAGTCGGCGACCGGCTACGGCCTCAATTACCAGTATGGTCTGTTCCGCCAATCCTTTGACGATGGCCAGCAGAAGGAAGCCCCGGACGACTGGGGTCGCAGCAGCTACCCGTGGTTCCGCCATAACGAGGCGCTGGATGTCCAGGTCGGCATCGGCGGCAAAGTCAGCAAAAACGGCGAATGGCAGCCGGCGTTCGTCATTACCGGCGAAGCCTGGGACCTGCCGGTGCTCGGCTATCGCAACAACGTCGCCCAGCCGCTGCGTCTGTGGCAGGCCAAACACGCCCATCCGTTTAACCTGACCAAATTCAACGACGGCGATTTCCTGCGCGCCGAGCAGCAGGGCATCGACGCGGAAAAACTGACTAAGGTGCTGTACCCGAACGACAACCATCAGGCCGGTAAAAAACTGCGCCTGATGCAGCAGTACTTCCAGTGCGCCTGCTCAGTGGCCGATATCCTGCGTCGTCATCATCTGGCAGGTCGCAAGCTGGCCGAGCTGGCGGATTACGAAGTGATCCAGCTGAACGATACGCACCCGACCATCGCCATCCCGGAACTGCTGCGCGTGCTGATCGACGAACACCAGCTGAGCTGGGACGACGCCTGGGCGATCACCAGCAAAACCTTTGCTTACACCAACCATACCCTGATGCCGGAAGCGCTGGAGTGCTGGGATGAGAAGCTGGTGAAAGCGCTGCTGCCGCGCCATATGCAGATCATCAACGCGATTAACGACAAATTTAAACTGCTGGTGGACAAAACCTGGCCGGGCGATAAGCAGGTCTGGGCGAAACTGGCGGTGGTGCATGACAAGCAGGTGCGGATGGCCAACATGTGCGTGGTGGGCGGTTTTGCCGTCAACGGCGTGGCGGCGCTGCACTCGGACCTGGTGGTGAAAGATCTGTTCCCGGAATATAACCAGCTGTGGCCGAACAAATTCCATAACGTGACCAACGGCATCACGCCGCGCCGCTGGATCAAGCAGTGCAACCCGGCGCTGGCCACTCTGCTGGATGAGACGCTGAAAAAAGAGTGGGCCAATGACCTCGACCAGCTGATCAATCTGGAAAAATACGCTGACGATGCGGCATTCCGTCAGACTTATCGCGATATCAAGCAGGCCAACAAAGTTCATCTGGCTGAGTTTGTGAAGCAACGTACCGGGATTGAGATCAACCCGCAGGCGATTTTCGACATTCAGATCAAACGTCTGCACGAGTACAAGCGTCAGCACCTCAACCTGCTGCATATCCTTGCGCTGTACAAAGAGATCCGCGAAAACCCGCAGGCCGACCGCGTTCCGCGCGTCTTCCTGTTCGGCGCGAAAGCGGCGCCGGGGTACTATCTGGCGAAAAACATTATTTTTGCCATCAACAAGGTAGCGGAAGCGATTAACAACGACCCGAAAGTCGGCGATAAGCTGAAAGTGGTCTTCCTGCCGGACTATTGTGTATCGGCTGCGGAAAAACTGATCCCGGCGGCGGATATCTCCGAGCAGATCTCCACCGCGGGCAAAGAAGCCTCTGGCACCGGCAACATGAAGCTGGCGCTGAACGGCGCGCTGACCGTCGGGACGCTGGATGGCGCCAACGTGGAAATCGCCGAGCAGGTCGGTGAAGAGAACATCTTTATCTTCGGCCACACGGTAGAAGAAGTGAAAGCCCTGAAAGCGAAAGGCTACGATCCGCTGAAATGGCGTAAAAAAGACAAACTGCTCGATGCAGTGCTTAAGGAGCTGGAGAACGGCACCTATAGCAACGGCGATAAGCATGCCTTCGACCAGATGCTGCATAGTCTGCTGCAGGGCGGCGACCCGTATCTGGTGCTGGCCGATTTCGAAGCCTACGTGGCGGCGCAAAAACGGGTAGATGAGCTGTATCGCGACCAGGAGGCCTGGACCCGCGCGACAATCCTCAACACTGCGCGCTGCGGCATGTTCAGCTCCGACCGCTCGATCCGCGATTATCAGCAACGTATCTGGCAGGCGAAACGCTAAAGGAAGGCCTATGGAGAGTAAACGCCTCGATAATGCCGCGCTGGCGGCGGGCATCAGCCCCAGCTATATCAACGCGCACGGCAAGCCGCAGTCTATCGCGGCTGTCACCAAACAGCGTCTGCTGGATGCGATGCATCGCTCAACCGCCGCCACGAAAGTGGCGGTTAACCCGCTGCCGAACGTGAAGATCTTCACCCACGGCAAAAAAATGTCGCTGCCGGTGGCTGGACGCGGTGAGTATCAGTGGATCCTGACCACTGAGGACGGTAAGCAGTATCAGGGTAAAACCCGCGGCGGCGAGACGCTGCCGCTGCCGGCCAGACTGCCGGAGGGGTATCACTCCCTGACGCTCACCCAGGAGGGGGAGCGCTGGCACTGCCGGACCATCGTCGCCCCGGCCCGCTGCTATGAGCCGCAGCCGCTGAAAGAGGGGAAAAAGCTGTGGGGCACCTGCGTGCAGCTGTATACCCTGCGTTCGGAGAAAAACTGGGGGATCGGCGATTTTGGCGATCTGCGCGCCATGCTCCCGGAAATCGCCCGCCGCGGCGGGTCGTTTATTGGCCTCAACCCGATCCATGCCCTCTATCCGGCGAACCCGGAGAGCGCCAGTCCGTATAGCCCGTCTTCACGGCGCTGGCTGAACGTCATCTACATCGACGTCAACGCGGTTGAAGATTTCCAGCGTAGCGAAGAGGCGCAGGCGTGGTGGCAGTCCGCTGCGACCCAGCAGGCCTTGCAGGCGGCGCGGCAAACGGATGATGTGGATTACACCGCCGTCACCACGCTGAAAATGACCGCGCTGCGTATGGCGTGGAAACGATTCTCCCGTCGTGAAGATGAACAGATGACGGCGTTCCGCGAGTTTGTTCTGCGCGAAGGGGAAAGCCTCTACTGGCAGGCCGCTTTCGATGCGCTGCACGCCTGGCAGGTTCAACAGGACCCGCTGCGCTGGGGCTGGCCGGCCTGGCCGAAGGCCTTTCAGGATATCGACAGCCCGGAGGTGAAAGCTTTCTGCGTCGAGCATGAGGACGACGTCAGTTTCTATCTCTGGCTGCAGTGGCTGGCCTGGAGCCAGTTTGCCGCCTGCTGGGAAACCAGCCAGCGCGACGGGATGCCGATCGGCCTCTACCGCGATCTGGCGGTGGGCGTCGCCGAAGGCGGGTCGGAGACCTGGTGCGACCGTGAGCTGTACTGTCTGAAAGCGTCCGTGGGCGCGCCGCCGGATATTCTGGGCCCGCTGGGCCAGAACTGGGGCCTACCGCCGATGGATCCGCATATTATTGCCGCTCGCGCCTATGAGCCGTTTATCGACCTGCTGCGCGCCAATATGCAGAACTGCGGCGCGCTGCGTATCGATCACGTGATGTCGGTGCTGCGTCTGTGGTGGATCCCCTATGGTGAAACCGCCGACCATGGCGCTTACGTTCAGTATCCCGTCGACGACCTGCTGTCGCTTCTGGCGCTGGAAAGCCAGCGTCATCGCTGCATGGTGATCGGCGAAGATCTGGGCACGGTACCGGTGGAGATCGTCAGCAAGTTACGCAACAGCGGCGTCTATTCGTATAAGGTGCTCTATTTTGAGAGTGATGCAGAGAAAACGTTCCGCGCGCCGGCGCTGTACCCGGAGCAATCAATGGCTGTGGCGACGACGCACGACCTGCCCACCCTCCGCGGCTACTGGGAAAGCGGCGATCTGACGTTAGGCAAAGCGCTGGGTCTCTATCCTGATGAGGTGGTGCTGCGCGGGCTGTACCAGGACCGTGAGCTGGCGAAGCAAGGGCTGCTGGATGCGCTGCATAAGTACGGCTGTCTGCCCAAGCGTGCCGGCCATAAGGCCTCCCTGATGAGCATGACGGGGATCCTCAACCGGGGGATGCAACGTTATATTGCCGACAGCAACAGCGCCCTGCTGGGCCTGCAGCCGGAAGACTGGCTGGAGATGGCGTCGCCGGTCAATATTCCGGGCACCAGCACTGAGTACCCGAACTGGCGCCGGAAGCTGTCCGTCACCCTTGAGCAGATGTTTGCCGATGAACAAGTCAATAAGCTGATTAAGGATCTGGATAAACGGCGCAAAGCGGCGAGCAAAAAAGCCGCCTCCTGATGACTCCCCGCCGCGCGCACCTCAGCGCGGCGAAGAGTATGTCCGATAAAAAAGGCCGGTCCGCATGATGCGGACCGGCCTTTTTCTATGGCGGGAGTAACCTTACACCACCATCCCCAGCAGCAGACAGCCTACCAGGCCGCAGACCGAGATAATGGTTTCCAGCACCGACCAGGACCTGATGGTCTCGCCGATGGTCAGGTTAAAGTACTCTTTGAACAGCCAGAAGCCCGGATCGTTCACGTGGGAGAAGATAACGCTGCCGGAGCCGACCGCGATAACCATCAGCTCCGGGCTGACGCCGGTGGTAGCGATCAGCGGCGCGGCGATCCCGCCCGCGGTGATGGCGGCAACGGTCGCCGAACCCAGCGCGATACGCAGCACCGCGGCGATGGACCAGGCCATAAACAGCGGAGACATATTCGATTCGTGCATGATAGAAGCGATATATTTATCCATGCCGCTATCCACCAGCACCTGTTTGAAGGCGCCGCCGCCGCCGATGATCAACAGCATCATGGCGATGATTTTAATCGAAGAGGTCAGGGTATCGTTGATCTGCTCCATGGAGCGGCCGCGGTTCAAACCGAAGGTGAACAGCGCGATCAGTACCGCAATCAGGGTGGCCATGACCGGGTCGCCGAAGAACTCGGCAATCGGCAGGAAGGCGTGGCCCTTCGGCAGGATCATCTCGGCAACGGCGCGCATCGCCATCAGGATCACCGGAACCAGCGAGGTCCAGACGCTGACGCCAAAGCCAGGCATCTCTTCTTCAGTGAACACTTTCGGGTTATGCAGGCCTTCCGGGATCGGCTTATCAATGCCTTTCAGGAATCGGGCGAAAACCGGGCCGGCGAGAATAACCGTCGGGATAGCCAGAATGGTGCCGTAGAGCAGCGTTTTACCCATATCGGCGTGGAAGATGGTGGCGATCGCGGTCGGACCCGGGTGCGGCGGCAGGAAGCCATGGGTGACGGAGAGCGCGGCGGCCATCGGTACGCCGACGTACAGCAGCGGAATACGGGCCGAGGCGGCGATGGTAAACACCAGCGGCAGCATCAGCACGAAGCCCACCTCATAGAACAGGGCGAAACCGACGGTGAAGCCGGTCAGGACCACGGCCCATTGAATATGCTTCTTACCGAATTTATTGATAAGCGTGGTGGCGATACGCTGAGCGCCGCCGCAGTCTGCCAGCAGCTTACCGAGCATAGCGCCGAAGCCCATGATCAGCGCGAGGCTGCCAAGGGTACCGCCGACGCCGTTCTTGATGGAGACGATCACTTTATCCAGCGGCATACCCTGCATTAATCCGACGGCGAGCGCCACCAGAACCAGCGCAATGAAGCCGTTCATTTTGAAACGGATCATTAACAGCAATAACAGGGCAACCCCGATAGCAACGATGATTAATGGCATGATTTACCTGGCCTTAATTTGTTATGGGTAACGTCAAAGTTTCAACCTTTACAACATTCGCTCCGTCAGGGAGCAAAATAGTCTGGCACCGTAAACGCTTGCATTATCCTTACCCAGAGAAAGGATAGCTGGCTATTTTTTTGCCGGTGGCGCCTGAAGGGGATGATACGGGTAACATGTGAGGGTTGAGAATCACCTGGCGGGGGAAAATGTTAAATATGAGACTTAAGTCATACTCTTTCCCCGGTTTTTGCCGGTCGTTTAGCGGGAGATGTTGCGCGGTAACACAGAAAGGAGAAAGGAGAGCCGGCGACAGGCTGCCGCCGGAGGGAAGGCTTAGTAGTAGGAGTGCTCGCCGCGCTGGTGCTCGGTCAGATCGCGAACCCCTTTCAGCTCCGGAAACTCGTTCAGCAGCTGTTTTTCAATACCTTCTTTCAGGGTCACGTCGACCATCGAGCAGCCGTTGCATCCGCCGCCGAACTGCAGGATAGCCAGACCGTCGTCGGTGATCTCCATCAGCGACACGCGGCCGCCGTGCCCGGCCAGCTGCGGGTTAATCTGCGACTGCAGCAGGTACTCGACGCGCTCCATCAGCGGGGCATCGTCAGCGACTTTGCGCATTTTGGCGTTCGGCGCTTTCAGGGTCAGCTGCGAGCCAAGCTGGTCGGTGACGAAATCAATTTCAGCGTCTTCCAGATAGGGCGCGCTGAGCTCATCGACATAGGCGGTCAGCTGTTCAAATTTCAGCGCCGTGTCGGTGTCTTCCACCGCATCCGGTGGGCAGTAGGATACGCCGCACTCAGCGTTTGGGGTGCCGGGATTAATCACAAATACGCGAATTTGCGTCCCTTCTTCCTGATTTGCCAGCAGTTTGGCAAAGTGCGCTTGTGCAGCATCGGAAATACGGATCATAGCGTTGGCCTAATAGTTGACTATTTTACTGGGTTATAATACGCCCATCAGCGGGGGTCTACAAGGTACGGCATACACACCATACCTGAACCGTCGCGGCGCCGTTTCGCAAAAGCAGGCGGGATATCTCGGCGACGGTGCTGCCGGTCGTGACGACATCATCCACCAGAGCGATATGGAGTCCCTGCACGGCAAATTCAAGCTGAAAGGCATTTTTCAGGTTCTGCCTGCGCAGGCGGGCATTAAGCGAATGCTGCACGGCGCCCGCTCGCTGGCGCGTCAGGCCGTCGCGACGCCAGACGCACCCACGCCAGCGGGCTAACGGTCGGCACAGCTCATCGCACTGATTATAACCCCGGCGCCAGCGGCGGCGATGCCCCAGCGGCACGCCGACCAGCGCGTCTACCGGCGGCAAATCGTCACGCTGTTTAAGGCGCAGCAGCAGCAGGCGCGCCAGGGCGGGGCCCAGTTCCGGACGATGGTGAAACTTCAGCTGCCGCACCAGATCGCTCAGCGGCGGACAATAGTCATTGACCGCTACCATCCGATGCCAGGGAGGCGGCTTTTGCAGGCAGCGGCCGCAGGGATGCCGGGACATTGCCGACGGCAGGCCGCACTGCGGGCAGAGCGGGGGGCAGGCGAGCAGGGCGCGGCTGCAGCGAGAGCAGATCCCCCAGCGGGCGACCGCCAGCGGCATTTGGCATAGCCAGCATAAGCTGTGTGCTGTTAGCATATTTGGCCTTCTGTCCAGTAAAAAAGAGAACGGTAACGGATGAACGACATCTGGTGGCAAACAATCGGCGAAGGTGATTGTCATCTTGTGCTGCTGCACGGTTGGGGGCTGAACGCTCAGGTCTGGGATTGCATCACGCCGCAGCTGGCTTCGCATTTTACCCTTCACCTGGTGGACCTGCCGGGCTATGGCCGTAGCGGCGGGTTTGGGGCGATGTCGCTGGAGGCGATGGCGCAGCGGGTGCTGGAGCAGGCTCCGCCTCAGGCGGTGTGGCTGGGCTGGAGCCTGGGCGGGCTGGTGGCCAGCCAGATAGCGATAAGGTGCCCGCAACGGGTGCAGGCGCTGGTAACGGTCGCCTCTTCCCCCTGTTTCGCGGCCCATGAGGACTGGCCGGGCATCAAGCCGGAGGTGCTGGCCGGATTTCAGCAGCAGCTGAGCGAGGATTTCCAGCGTACCGTCGAGCGGTTCCTCGCCCTGCAAACCATGGGAACGGAGAGCGCTCGTCAGGATGCGCGGGCGTTAAAGCAGGCGGTGCTCTCGCTGCCGATGCCTTCCGCTGAGGCGCTGAACGGCGGTCTGGAGATCCTCAGAACCGTCGATCTGCGTCAGGCGCTGGTCGGACTGCCGATGCCGTTTCTGCGGCTGTACGGTCGGCTGGACGGGCTGGTGCCGCGCAAGATTGTCCCGCTGCTGGATAAGCTATGGCCGGATAGTGAGTCAATTCTCTTTGACAAGGCAGCGCATGCGCCGTTTGTTTCCCATCCCGCGGCCTTCTGCGAGCCGCTGCTGGCGTTGAAAAAACGGCTGGGGTAATTTTTTTTGCCGCGCCATGGTAAAAGGGCCATTCACAGCAATACTTAGGTTGTTACGGTGGTTGATTATTTCATTCCGCCACCGTGACCTAAAATAACAACCTAATGGAGAGTAGAGGCTATGAAACTTGTTACAGGAATGGTTGCATCTCTGGTGATTGGCTGTCTGTCTTTTGGCGCATTCGCAGCGAAAGAGATCCAAAAAGAGGACGTGGCGAAGATGAATCTGACCAAGGTCGGCAGCATCACGACCTCAAGGACGACCTCGCCGATGGACGCCCGACGCGATCTGTCGAAAAAAGCCGATGAGCTGGGTGGAAAATACTTTGTGGTGATTGCCGGGCAGAAAAACGAAAAAACCGTTCACGCTAACGCTGACGTGTATAAATAATCCAGTCATAAAAACGGGCCTGCTGGCCCGTTTTTCTCTGCTGTCGCACTCGTTTTATCCCGTGGCGCTTGCAGGCCTTACTCCCTTCATCGCAGCGCCCACCACTCCTGCTGGCACGCCGCTTTCCCTTCAGGACAGCTTTTACAGCTGCCGGAGAGACAGCCCTCGCTGGTTTCGCTGATCCGTACCACCTTACCCATGGCTTCCATGCGTTCGAGCATGGCGTCAATCAGCGGCTGAGGCGTCCGCAGGCGGGCGCTGAGCTGTTTCGCCTCCATGCGGCCCTGCAGGGCCAGCATATCGCGGACTTCCATTAACGACGCCACAGATCCTCCTTAGTGGCAATCGCCAGCCGGGCTGGAACAGCAGGAGGCCGGCGTTTTCCGGGTGGCCAGCAGCGAGACGTCAACCCGGCTGCGCGCCCGACGCAGCAGACCGAAGAGCACCACGTTGAACAATATCACCGCCAGGATACACACCAGGCTGTAGCGCGGATGGTCGCTAAAGCTGACGGTCTGGTAGTAGAGCGTCGAGAGCGAATAGGCGATATTCAGTCCCCACAGAATGGAGAAGGTCATCCAGCCGCGGCTCGATTCGCGGGCGATGGCCCCCATCACCGAGATGCAGGGGATATAGAGAAGAACGAAGATCAGGTAGCTGTAAGCCGCCGCGGCGCTGCCAAATTTACTGCCCATCACGCCCATCGCGCCGGTGGCCATTTCGCCATCGCCTTTGCTGGCTTCGATGGGGTTGGCCAGGACGCTGAGGCTGAAGGTGTCTTTCAGTCCCTGCCATGTTTCGTCGACGGCGGCCAGCAGTTCCTCGCCGAGGCTGAAGGTCTGCGGATTGAACTCCTCGTTCTGGATATCTTCGGCGGTATAGAGGGTGTTCAGCGTACCGACCACCACCTCCTTCGCCATTGCGCCGGTAAACAGGCCCACGGTGGCCTGCCAGTTATCTTCATGCACGCCGATCGGCTTAAACAGCGGAGTGATGACCCGGCTCACCGAGGCCAGCGCGGAGTCGTTGATGTTGTCGACGACCTTACCGCTCAGCGAGAAGCTGTTCAGCGCGCTGAGGAAGATGCTGACAATGACGATCACCTTCCCGGCGCGCAGCACAAAGCCTTTCAGGCGCTGCCAGGTCTGGATAATCAGGCTCTTAATATGCGGGACGTGGTACACCGGCAGCTCCATCACGAACGGCGAGGCTTCGCCGCGCATAATGGTGTGCTTCAGCATCAGGCCGGTGAGAATGGCCATCACAATGCCCAGCACGTAGAGCGAGAAGACCGCCAGCGCGCCGTTCTGACCAAAGAAGGCGGCCGCGAAGACGGCGAAGATCGCCAGCCGCGCGCCGCAGGACATAAACGGCGCCATCATAATGGTCATCAGACGTTCGCGCGGGGCGTCGAGGGTGCGGGCGCCCATCACCGACGGCACGTTGCAGCCGAAACCGACAATCAACGGGACAAAGGATTTCCCCGGCAGGCCGAGAGCTTGCATCAGGCGGTCCATGACAAAGGCGGCGCGCGCCATGTAGCCGGAGTCCTCGAGGAAGGAGAGGAACAGATACATCATGCCGATCTGCGGCACCAGCGGCAGTACGGTGTTGATACCGCCGCCGATCCCCTGGGCGAGGAAGACGGTCAGCCAGTCCGGGAAGTGCAGGGTGTAACCCAGCCATTGAATACCGTGAATAAAGACCGCGACCGAGCCGGCGTCGAAAATCGGCTGCAGCGCGCCGCCGATGTTGATGGCCAGCAGGAACATCAGGTACATAACAAAGAGAAAAATCGGCAACCCGAGGAAGCGGTTGAGGATCACTTTGTCCATCGCCGCGGTGAAACGGCTCGGCTCGGCGGTCAGGGTGTTGCTGACGGCGTCGCAAATGGCGGCGATGGTCTGATAGCGCGCGTCAGCGATATGCAGGGCCGGGTCGTCGATCTCGTCGCTGAGATTCGCCAGGGCGATATCCAGTTTATCGGCGGCGTCGCCGGCATAGGCCCGGCTGTAGATGTCGCCCTCCAGCATCTGCAGACCGAGCCAGCGCCGCTGCCGGGCCGGGATCTGCGCTGACATCTGCTGCGCCAGCAGGTCGGCTTCGCGCAGCAGCGGCTGTGGATAGTGGACCAGCTCGATATCGCTGTTCGCCTGATGACGGTCGAGGGCAATCTTCAGCGCTTCGATCCCGCGTCCGCGGGTCGAAACCAGCGGAATGACCGGGCAGCCGAGGCGTGCGGCGAGGGCATCGATATCGATACGCACCTGCTGCTTTTCGGCAATATCCAGCATGTTCAGCGCCACGACGCAGGGGATCCCCAGCTCGAGCAGCTGCAGCGTCAAATAGAGGTTTCGCTCGAGGTTGGAGGCGTCGACCACGTTAATCAGCATGTCGGCGTCGCCGCTGAGGATGTAGTGGCAGGCGATCTGCTCGTCCAGCGAGGTTTGCGAAGAGATGGTGGTCAGAGAGTAGGTTCCCGGGAGGTCGACCAGCGTGACCTGGTGGTCAGTGGTGGCGAACACGCCCTCTTTACGCTCAACGGTGACCCCGGCCCAGTTGCCCACGCGCTGGCGGGCGCCGGTCAGCTGATTAAACAGGGTAGTCTTGCCGGAATTAGGATTACCAATTAAACCAACGGTTAATTTTTTCATATTTCAAACTCTTGTGCCGGGTCAGCCGTTATTGTGCAACCGCTTCCAGTTCGATTAAGGCGAGATCTTTTTTGCGTAATACCAGACTGACGCGTCGGGTTTCAATATGAACAGGATCGCCGAGCGGCGCCACGCGCACCACATGAAAAGAGGATCCGGGCAGCATGCCGAGGGAGAGCAATTTCTGACGGTATGCTGGGCTAATATCGCGGGAAAATCCGGTAATTTTCCACGCACTATCAGGTGTGAATTGCATAGGGCCTACTTGTCTATCGCTAACCGAAGAAGAATTTTCCGGACGCCTGGAGGCAGTTGCGCCGGGGACCGTAGCCAACGAAAAAGAAAAAACATTCTGCAAGCGATGATAATGAGAATGGTTTTTATCATCAATACATATGATGCGCTTTATGCCATTTTTAAAGTGAAATTCACCTTTTTATTGATATGCCGCAAAGTCCGCCTGTGATCAAAAATATGCGAAATATTATTTCGTCGCTCTAATGTTTAATTAAGGTTTCTTAAGTTAACGAAATGAAAATATTAATTTCGCTATCTGCCCGGCGCGGAATAAATGCAGGTTATCAGAAATAACTGAGAGCCATTTGCGCGAAAAGGCGGCTATAGGTCAGTGACAATGAAAAGGAAAACTGCCCCTGAAAAGGGGCAGGGAGGGATTAGCGTTTTTTACCCATCGCCGCGGCGAGGGCATCCATCATCGCGCTGTTGCCGGCAGGCTGCGCGTCGCGACCGCGGGGTTTGGCGGCTTTCGCGGCCGGGCGATTGCCCTGCGGGCGATCCTGACCGCCGCCGCGGCGGGCGTTGCTGTCGCCCGGCTGCTCGTCGAGACGCATGGTCAGGGCGATACGCTTACGCGGCAGATCGACTTCCATGACCTTGACCTTCACGATGTCGCCCGCTTTCACCACCGTATGCGGGTCTTCAACGAACTTGTTCGAAAGGGAAGAGATATGCACCAGGCCGTCCTGGTGAACGCCGATATCAACAAACGCGCCGAAGTTGGTGACGTTGGTCACCGCGCCTTCGAGGATCATCCCCGGCAGCAGGTCGTTCATAGTCTCCACGCCGTCGGCGAACTGAGCGGTTTTGAACTCAGGACGCGGGTCGCGGCCCGGTTTTTCCAGCTCTTTGATAATGTCGGTAACGGTCGGTACGCCGAACTTCTCATCGGTGAAATCGACGGCTTTCAGGTTCCGTAGCTCGCTGCTGTTGCCCATCAGATCTTTCAGCGCCTGCTGAGTCGCCGCCAGAATGCGCTCGACCACCGGATAGGCTTCCGGGTGAACGGTGGAGGCGTCCAGCGGGTTGTCGCCGTGGTTGATACGCAGGAAGCCGGCGCACTGTTCAAAGGCTTTCGGCCCCAGACGGCTGACCTTCAGCAGCTGCTGGCGGTTCTGGAACTGGCCGTTCTCGTCGCGCCAGGCGACGATGTTCTGCGCCATCATGCGGGTCAGGCCGGCAACGCGGGTCAGCAGCGGCACGGAGGCGGTGTTCAGGTCAACGCCGACGGCGTTCACGCAGTCTTCCACCACCGCGTCCAGCTTACGCGCCAGCTGGGTCTGGCTGACATCGTGCTGATACTGACCGACGCCGATGGATTTCGGGTCGATTTTCACCAGCTCGGCCAGGGGATCCTGCAGACGGCGGGCGATGGAGACCGCGCCGCGCAGCGACACGTCGAGGTCCGGGAACTCCTGCGCCGCCAGCTCGGAGGCGGAGTAAACGGAAGCCCCGGCTTCGCTGACGATCACCTTCTGAGCGGTGACCTTCGGGAACTGCTTCTGCACGTCGAGGAAGAAACGCTCGGTTTCACGCGAGGCGGTACCGTTGCCGATGGCCACCAGCTCAACGTTGTACTTCTCACACAGCGCGGCGACGGCGACGGCCGCTTTGGCGGCCTGGCCGGTGTGGGGGTAAATGGTGTCCGTCGCCACCAGTTTGCCGGTACCGTCAACCACGGCCACTTTCACCCCGGTGCGCAGGCCCGGGTCAAGGCCCATGGTGGCGCGCAGCCCGGCGGGCGCGGCCATCAGCAGGTCGTGCAGGTTGCGGGCGAAGACGTTAATGGCTTCGTCTTCGGCGCGCTCGCGCACGGTGCCCATCAGCTCGGTTTCGAGGTGCATCAGGACTTTGATCCGCCAGGTCCAGCTGACGACGCCTTTACGCCAGCTGTCCGCCGGGGCGTTGTTCAGGCGCAGGCCCAGGTGGTCGATAATAATCTGCTCGCCGTGGCTCTCTTTCGGCGGCTCGTCAAACTGCGGGTCGGCGTTTAAAGAGAGCTGCAGGACGCCTTCGTTGCGGCCGCGGAACATCGCCAGCGCGCGATGCGACGGCACGGCGGCGATCGGCTCGTGGTGATCGAAGTAGTCGCGGAATTTGGCGCCTTCCTCTTCTTTGCCGCTGACGACGGTGGAGACCAGGTGGGCGTTTTTCCACAGATAGTCACGGACCTTCGCCAGCAGCGCGGCGTCTTCGGCAAAACGCTCCATCAGAATATAGCGCGCGCCATCCAGCGCCGCTTTGCTGTCGGCCACGTCTTTATCGGCGTCAATATATTTTGCGGCTTCCGTTTCCGGATCGTGGGACGGTTCGTTCCACAGCAGGTCAGCCAGCGGCTCCAGCCCGGCTTCGATGGCGATCTGTCCGCGGGTACGGCGCTTCGGCTTGTACGGCAGGTAGAGGTCTTCCAGTTCGGTTTTGCTGAGCGTGGTATTGATGGCTTTTTCCAGCGCGTCGGTCAGTTTGCCCTGTTCAGCGATGGATTTGAGGATCGCCTGACGACGGTCTTCGAGTTCGCGCAGGTAGCCGAGGCGGGTTTCCAGATTACGCAGCTGCGTGTCATCCAGACCGCCGGTGACTTCTTTACGATATCGTGCAATAAACGGCACGGTGTTCCCTTCATCAAGCAGGCGAACGGCAGCTTCTACCTGTTCGGCTCTGGCCTGAAGTTCACCCGCAATAATGCGGCAGAGCGAATCATTCATCATGGCTTTTAATTCATCTTTAGGGTCAAAAAAACAGGGACTAGTTATACGGACTGGCGGCTGAAAATGCCAGCCGCGCCCGGCGTCTCTCGGAAAGTTCTTGTCTATTTTACGTATTCGATCTCGTTGACATACCAGCTGGCTTCCCCCGCCGGCGTGTTAACGATGGCCAGATCGCCGACCTCTTTTTTTAACAGTGCGCGCGCCATCGGCGAGTCGATGGAGATATAGTCTTTGCGGCCAAAAATTTCATCGTAACCGACGATGCGAAAGCGCTTGATATCGCCTTCATCGTTTTCAATTTCTACCCAGGCGCCGAAGAAGACTTTGCCCTCCTGCTGCGGGGAGTAATCGACGATCTTTAACTGTTCCAGACATTTGGTCAGATAGCGGACCCGGCGATCGATCTCGCGCAGGCGCTTTTTGTTGTACTGGTAATCCGCGTTCTCGCTGCGGTCGCCAAGGCTGGCGGCCCAGGTCACCTTTTTGGTCACTTCCGGGCGCTCCTGGCGCCACAGGTAGTCCATCTCCTGCTTCAGTTTTTCATATCCCTCGCGGGTGATCAGCGGCGTTTTCATCGTGAGTTCAACCTTCTGACAGTCTGTCGTTGCGCACAATTTGTAGCGCGCAATAATACCGACAGGATAAATACTGTGTCTTATGATTAAATGTATACTTAACCTGCTGTTAAATATGCTTTGTAACAATTTAGCCTGGAATGTATACCAGATTTAGCTGGTGAGCGCGCCGGGCTTTTTTGAGAATACGCACTGACTATTGCAGTGAACCTTTGGGAGTACAAACAATGCAAGAGAATTATAAGATTCTGGTTGTGGATGACGACATGCGCCTGCGTGCGCTGCTCGAACGTTATCTGACCGAGCAGGGCTTCCAGGTTCGTAGCGTGGCGAACGCCGAACAGATGGATCGTCTGTTAACCCGCGAATCCTTCCACCTGATGGTGCTGGATCTGATGCTGCCCGGGGAAGATGGTCTCTCGATTTGCCGCCGTCTGCGCAGCCAGAGCAACCCGATGCCGATCATTATGGTGACGGCGAAAGGCGAAGAGGTCGATCGGATCGTGGGCCTGGAGATCGGGGCTGACGACTATATTCCGAAGCCGTTCAACCCGCGCGAACTGCTGGCCCGCATCCGGGCGGTGCTGCGCCGTCAGGCGAACGAGCTGCCGGGCGCGCCGTCGCAGGAAGAGGCGGTTATCGCCTTTGGTAAATTCAAACTGAATCTGGGCACCCGCGAAATGTTCCGTGAAGACGAGCCGATGCCGTTGACCAGCGGCGAGTTCGCGGTCCTGAAGGCGCTGGTTAGCCATCCTCGTGAGCCGCTGTCGCGCGATAAGTTAATGAACCTCGCTCGCGGCCGCGAATACTCTGCGATGGAGCGTTCCATCGACGTACAGATCTCCCGCCTGCGCCGCATGGTGGAAGAGGACCCGGCGCATCCGCGCTATATCCAGACCGTCTGGGGTCTGGGCTACGTCTTCGTCCCGGACGGTTCTAAGGCATGAAACGCGTGCGCTTTTCGCCGCGCAGCTCCTTTGCTCGCACGCTGCTCCTGATCGTCACCTTGCTGTTCGTCAGCCTGGTGACGACCTATCTGGTGGTACTGAATTTCGCGATCCTGCCGAGCCTCCAGCAGTTTAATAAAGTATTGGCCTACGAAGTGCGTATGCTGATGACCGATAAGCTGCAGCTGGAGGATGGCACCCAACTGGTGGTGCCCCCGGCGTTTCGTCGTGAAATTTATCGCGAGCTGGGGATTTCGCTCTATTCCAATGAAGCGGCGGAAGACGCAGGCCTGCGCTGGGCGCAGCATTATGAATTCTTGAGCCAGCAGATGGCTCATCAGCTTGGCGGCCCCACTGAGGTGCGGGTGGAGGTCAATAAAAGCTCCCCCGTGGTGTGGCTGAAGACCTGGCTGTCGCCCAATATCTGGGTGCGGGTGCCGCTGACCGAGATCCATCAGGGCGACTTCTCGCCGCTGTTCCGCTATACCCTGGCGATCATGCTGCTGGCGATAGGCGGCGCCTGGCTGTTTATCCGTATTCAGAACCGCCCGCTGGTGGATCTGGAGCATGCGGCGCTGCAGGTCGGGCGCGGCATCATCCCGCCGCCGCTGCGCGAGTACGGCGCCTCTGAGGTGCGATCGGTGACCCGCGCCTTCAACCACATGGCCGCGGGCGTGAAGCAGCTGGCCGACGACCGTACGCTGCTGATGGCCGGGGTCAGCCATGATTTACGTACTCCGCTGACCCGCATTCGTCTGGCCACCGAGATGATGGGCGAGCAGGACGGCTATCTCGCGGAGTCGATCAACAAAGATATCGAAGAGTGCAATGCCATCATCGAGCAGTTTATCGACTACCTGCGCACCGGGCAGGAGATGCCGCTGGAGCTGGCGGATCTGAATGCGGTGCTGGGGGAAGTGATCGCTGCGGAGAGCGGCTATGAGCGGGAGATCGCCACCGCCCTGCAGGCCGGCGAAATTCCGGTACGCATGCATCCTCTGTCTATCAAGCGCGCGCTGGCGAATATGGTGGTCAACGCGGCCCGCTATGGCAATGGCTGGATCAAGGTCAGCAGCGGCAGCGAAGCGAGCCGGGCGTGGTTCCAGGTTGAAGATGACGGACCGGGGATTAAACCTGAGCAGCGGGAGCACCTGTTTCAGCCGTTTGTGCGCGGCGACAGCGCCCGCAGCACCAGCGGAACCGGGCTGGGGCTGGCGATTGTTCAGCGTATTATCGACAATCACAACGGCCGGCTGGAGATTGGCTCCAGCGAACGCGGCGGGTTACTGATCCGCGCCTGGCTGCCGGTGCACCGGGTGCTGACGCCGATGAAACCGGCCAAAGAGAGCTGATCGCGCCCGCGGTTGGCTGGTCAAAACGCTGCGCAATAAAAAGCCGGGCAAGCCCGGCTTTTTCATCTCTGCGTCCGTTAGCGCTGCGGCCCTGCCGCCACCAGCGCGGCGCCCGCTGGCGTATCGGTATACTTCTCAAAGTTCTCAATAAACAGCTTCGCCAGCTGGTCGGCTTTTTCCTGCCACTGCTCCGGGGAACCATAGGTGCTGCGCGGATCGAGGATCTGGGTATCCACGCCCGGGAGCGCCGTCGGGATCTGCAGATTAAACATCGGCAGGGTAAAGGTCTCCGCGTTGTCCAGCGAGCCATTGAGGATGGCGTCGATGATGGCGCGGGTATCTTTAATCGAGATGCGCTTGCCGGTGCCGTTCCAGCCGGTATTGACCAGATAAGCCTGCGCGCCAGCCGCCTGCATACGTTTGACCAGCACTTCGGCGTACTGCGTCGGGTGCAGCGACAGGAAGGCGGCGCCGAAGCAGGCGGAGAAGGTTGGCGTGGGTTCGGTCACGCCGCGCTCGGTGCCGGCCAGTTTGGCGGTAAACCCGGACAGGAAATGGTACTGCGTCTGATCGGCGGTCAGGCGGGAGACCGGCGGCAGTACGCCGAACGCATCGGCCGTCAGGAAGATCACTTTGGTGGCGTGACCCGCTTTGGAGACCGGTTTGACGATATTATCGATATGGTCGATGGGGTAGGAGACGCGGGTGTTTTCGGTTTTTGAACCGTCATCGAAATCGATCGTGCCGTCGGCGCGCACCACCACGTTTTCCAGCAGGGCGTTGCGGCGGATGGCGTGATAGATATCCGGCTCGGCCGCTTCAGAGAGCTTGATGGTCTTGGCGTAGCAGCCCCCTTCGAAGTTAAACACCCCATCGTCATCCCAGCCATGTTCGTCATCGCCAATCAGGCGGCGTTTCGGATCGGTGGAAAGGGTGGTTTTGCCGGTGCCTGAGAGGCCGAAGAAAATGGCGACATCGCCTTTCTCGCCGACGTTGGCAGAACAGTGCATGGAGGCGATGCCCTTCAGCGGCAGCAGGTAGTTCATGATCGAGAACATCCCTTTCTTCATTTCGCCGCCGTACCAGGTGCCGCCGATCAGCTGAATGCGCTCGGTGAGGTTGAAAGCGATGAAGTTTTCCGAGTTCAGGCCCTGCTCTTTCCACTGCGGGTTGGTGCACTTCGCGCCGTTCATCACGATGAAGTCGGGCGCGAATTCCGCCAGCTCTTCGTCGCTCGGGCGAATGAACATGTTCTTCACGAAGTGCGCCTGCCAGGCCACTTCGGTAATGAAACGTACGCTGAGACGGGTATCGGCGTTAGCGCCGCAGAAGCCGTCGACGATAAACAGGCGTTTACCGGACAGCTGCTGTGTCACCAGCCCTTTCAGATGCTGCCAGGTTTCCTGCGAAAGCGGCTTGTTGTCGTTTTTACCCTTGCCTTTATCAGACCACCAGACGGTATCGCGGGTGGTGTCGTCGCGCACGAGGTACTTATCTTTCGGAGAACGACCGGTAAAAATGCCCGTGTCGACGGCGATAGCACCCAGACTGGTTAATACGCCACGTTCGTAGCCTTCCAGGTTGGGGTCGAGCTCTTCCTGAAACAACATGTCGTAGCTGGGGTTGTGGACGATATCCTGAACGTCATTGATACCATAAGCCTTGAGATCCTGCGGGGTTAAACCATGATTAACGCGCATGTCACTGCTCCTTAGCCAAGATGTACTGCTGTAAATTGTAGGGTTTATTACCGGGTATTGACCGCGACCAGGCTCATAGATTTACGTATCTCGACATTCCGCAGAATGACGAAAAAAACGGTGACTCCTGTCACGAAGTGAAGTGGATTATCTCAGGAAATGGCCGAATGGTGGGGTTAGATGTTTCTCAATGGTTAAAAAGTAATTAAAAAAACTGCTGAAATGTGAATGTAATCGCTTTCCTGGAATAAAATTACGTAACTCTTTCAGCGAGAATCGATTCAACTCGTGAATAAATAAAAGTCAGGCACCGGGCGACAAACCACATCGCCGCCCGGTGCCTGAAGAAGAAGTGAGGATTAATGGACCTGCGGGTCGGCCGGAGAGGCGTTGTTACGGATCTCGGCGATGTCCATGGCGTTGAAGATATAGTGGTTACCGCAGTAGTCGCAGTGCATATCAATCTCGCCTTCGTCGGCAAGGATGCTATCTATCTCTTCGTCCGGCAGCGTCTTCAGCGCGCCGGCGCAGCGTTCGCGGGAGCAGGTGCACTTGAACTCCACGCTCTGCGGATCGTAGACCGTGACTTCTTCTTCATGGTACAGACGCCACAGCACATCGTTCGCCGGCAGGGTGAACAGCTCTTCCGCCTTGATGGTCTCGGTGAGCGTCGCCAGGTGCTCAAAGTCGGCAGTCTGGGCATCCTGGGCCGGCATCACCTGCAGCAGCATCCCGCCCGCCATCGGCTGGCCTTCATGTTCGCCGGTGCGGATGATAAGGCGCGTCGGCAGCTGCTCTGAACGCTGGAAGTAATCTTCCAGGCAGGCGGCCAGCGTATCGCCTTCCAGACCGACCACGCCCTGATAGCGCTCACCCTCTTCCGGGGAGATGGTAATGACCAGATAACCGTTGCCGACCATCGCTTTCAGATCCGCATCGTCCGCAATCTCGCCCTGCACGCGCGCGACGCCGCGCAGCTGCTGCTGGTTATTGCCGTTGATCACCGCCAGCTGTAAAGGCCCATCGCCCTGCAGCTGCACGGTAATGTCGCCGGCAAACTTCAGGGTCGCAGTCAGCAGACTGGTGGCGACCAGCAGCTCCGCCAGCACCGTTTTCACCGGCTGGGGATAAGTGTGATTCGCCAGAATCTGTTCCAGGGTTTCCGACACCGTCACCAGCTCGCCGCGCACGGCATAGTTTTCAAACAGATAACGATGTAATTGATCGCGTTGAGTCATAATCATCTCTCTTTCTGGCGCGAGTTACTCACTCTCGCCGTGTTTAAATCTCATCAGGTCGCGGCGCTCTTTCTTGTCCGGACGTCTGTCAGGGTGCGGCATGGTCAGGGCGTTCATTTTGCGCGCCAGGGCCATTTTTTCACGCTTCTCGATACTCTCCGCCGTCTCTTCATACAGGGTGACGGCTTCGCTTGCCGGGCGGCGCTGCTCGGTGATACCGACGATGCGCACCGTCCGCTCGTCGTTGCCCTGACGCAGCGTCAGCATGGCGTCCAGTTCGACGATTTTCCCTGGTTTGCTGCGTTGTCCGTTGTAATGCACCTTGCCGCCTTCAATCATCTCCCGCGCCAGCGCGCGGGTCTTGTAAAAGCGGGCGGCCCAAAGCCATTTATCCAGTCTGACGGTTGCGGCAGGCTTCTCTTTCATCGCCTCTCCTTCGGGGTAAGCGAAGGGATCAGTCGTCGGTAATCATTCAGCCCCGGATGGCGCAGATACTGCTTTTCCGCCAGCCCGGAGTCGGGATTGGTAATGCCCAGGCAGTAGCGAATGCCAAACTCCCTCGCGGCATCCAAAATCGCCTCGCTGTCGTCGACAAACAGCGTTTTATGCGCCTCAAGGCCGGTTTCCTCCGCCACGGCGCGCCACAGACGCTGATCCTCTTTCGGATAACCAAATGTGTGGGTGGAAAGTAATAAATCAAGGTGCGCATCCAGGCCGGTGTGTTTGAGTTTCACCGCCAGATTGTGGGGATGGGCATTGGTCAACAGAATACGTCGCTTACCGCTGGCCTTGAGCGCATCAAGGAACGGCACGGTATCCTCACGCAGCGTGGCGCGCGGACCCTGTTCGCTGGTCATCGCACAAATATCCAAACCCAGGCGCTCGCTCCAGTAATCCAGACAGTACCAGTTTAGCGTATGCTGCACGGCATGATACTCCTGGTGCATGGCCTCTTTCGCCTGTTGCAGATTGAGGCCGCGGGCGGCCCCCCAGGTTTCCGGCACCAGCGTTTGCCAGAAATAGTTATCGAAAGCGAGATCCAGGAGCGTGCCGTCCATATCCAGCAGAACGGTATCGACCTCCTGCCAGGCGATATCAAAATGCATGATGACTCTCCAGCGAGCGGGAAATGGGCGACAGGGTATCACACCCTGCCGCCGGGGAAATTAATCTTGCGGGTCAGACGAGGGGAGCAGCACCGGGTTCAGGCAGCTTTCGTAATATTTCTGAATCTCTTCCATACGCTGGCGATGGCGTTGATAACGACGCAGCGCCTGCACGCCGTGGTAAGCCATGCATCCCACCATCGACAGCAGCAGCAGGGTGATGCCCAGATAGCGCCACAGGCCGCTGCGGTCGGGAATGCGGTGCAGGTTGATATGCTGGGTGCCGTTGGCGTCAGTAAACAGATTGGTGACGATCCCTTCGGCATGGAAGGGGGTATGCATCAGCATACCGGCCAGCCGCCGCAGTTCGCCCCACTGCTCATGCGCCGGGTAATCATACAGGCTTACCGCCGGCCACGGCTGATTGACCAGCACGCTGCCCTCGTCGCTGGCGATAAGGAAGCCGCCCGGGGCCGGGCTGTTGAGCGCCTGCGCCGCTCGCGAGGTTTCACGCATTACAAAGGGGGCGGTTGAGGTGGTCACCAGATTCTCCAGCGACTCGGCGCTGACTGGCCGCAGGAGCACGTTCACGCCATCCAGTTTCCCGGCGGACGCGCGCTTGATTAACGTCTCCCAGTTACGGGTATTGCCGAGATTAACCAGCGCGTTCTTCAGGCGCAGGCAATCATCGGCAGCCGAACAGAGATCGTTGGTTTTCTGAACGATATCGCCGAAATCATCCAGCAGCACCATGCCAGATTTTTGAATGGCGGAGCGCAGCGCCGGGCTGACGCGGGAGTCGTCGTCGGTTTCCGGGTGCAGCTGACGCTGGACGGACTCCATCAGGGCGGTCGCTTTGCTGACAATGTCAGACTCCGGCAGCGGCAGAGGAGGGGCATCGTTCCACACAATCTGCGAACAATCGAAAGGCAGGAACGGCGAATCCTCTTTGGCCGTCCAACTGCCCGGCGTGCGGATGTTGCACATCCCGGTACCGGTCAGGCGCAGCGTATCGCCAATGCGCACATGGGCCTTTTCCAGCTGGCTGACGGTCGTGGCTTCAATCGTCTGCGCCCCCTTCAGCCACGACAGGGTGAACTTAAACGGCATATTCAGCGGTACGCTGGCCCATAGCATGATCACCACCACCAGGGCGCCGGCGGCGATAATCGCGCTGCGCAGCCAGTACTGCAGCGGGAAATTTTTCACTTCATCATGAAGCGACAAGTAGCGTCCCTGACGGGCCACATGGCGGTTGAGATAGATATCAATATCGGTCTGCTGTCCGAGGTCCTGGGCGATCCAGGGCTGCCAGTGGCGCGGATAGATGAGATCGATAATGCCCAGCGAGATATTATTGATATGTTCCTGATCGTTTTCGCCGAACAGCCCCCAGCGCTTCGGGACGCCGCGCAGGCAGTGGATTTCGCGCAGCGCGGCGCGGCGCGGCGGGGCATAGATCCCCCACAGACCGGCGGCGAGCAGCAGCAAACCGGCGGCCACCAGCCACGGGGTAAAGACGGCTGGCCCAATCAGGCTGAAATAAAAGACCAGGAAAGAGGCGACGATCAGGATCGCTTCCCGCAGACCGTCCGGGCGATTCAGGGCGTGCTCTTCCGGGCTTTCCCGCCGGATCTG
Source organism: Klebsiella sp. M041 (assembly GCF_059759695.1). Lineage (NCBI taxonomy): Bacteria > Pseudomonadati > Pseudomonadota > Gammaproteobacteria > Enterobacterales > Enterobacteriaceae > Klebsiella > Klebsiella sp. M041. The sequence continues at coordinate 42,948 of NZ_JCAXWU010000016.1, read as the reverse complement.
CCGCAGCTCTACCTGTTCGCTCTCTTCGCCGCGAATCGAGGCCTGGGTGGCCGAGGCGCGTTCCAGAGCGTAGCTTTGCGCTTCCTGACGATAGTCGCTCAGGGTATGACCGTTAAGGGTGATAACCAGCGGCAGGCTGTCGGTGGGGATCAGCTCGACGCTGTTTTCATCGTTGATATGCTGTTCCCAGAACGGCGGCAGATGTACCTCCACCGAATCGAGAAAATAGCGCCATTTATTCGGCGCGTCGGTGGTGATCCCGTAGCGGGTGATGGCTCGCGTCAACCCATAGACGGTATCGCTCTGTTCGTTTAGCGCCAGAGCGACGGGCGCGCTGGTGGCGCCGGACGCGGGAACCTGCAGGGCGCGGCTCAGTTCGGCAAGATACTTTTCGATGGCCTGGCGCTCATCGGCAGGGAGCGGCCGCGTGGTAGCATCGCTAAAGGCGTGCAGTAGGGGGAGCCGGCGGCGTCTGGCGTGCGAGCGATACCACCATCCAATGAGCAATACGCAGATTAGCAGAGCTGTAAGGAATATCAGAAAGGTGCCCATGCCCATCCCATCATAGTTATATTTTTCTTACGAAATCGTCGGTGAAGGTGAAGACTAACGTCAAGCTGCAGTGTTAGCGGCGCACCTGCTTGCAGGGTAGTGAATATGTCATGCAGCAGTGTATAAGCTTACCAAAAACGTTAAAGCGCAGAAATCGGTAAATTCTCAAACAGAATTCAAGCTATTGACTTTTTTATCTTTATTACTTTCACCTTTGCAGGGAAAAGGTTACAACTCTGTAAATAAGTGGCGATTTGGATTGCCGAAAGCGTGTTGCGTATCGCACAATGACTGCTTAATCACAGCATAGACCGATGACAATGAGCAAATCATTACAAAAACCCACCATTCTCAATGTTGAAACTGTCGCCCGTTCGCGCCTCTTTAATGTCGAAAGCGTCGATCTGGAATTCAGCAACGGTGTGCGTCGCGTTTATGAACGTATGCGGCCTTCCACCCGCGAAGCGGTAATGATTGTGCCGATTGTGGATGATCATATTATTTTGATTCGCGAGTATGCCGTCGGGACGGAATCCTACGAGCTGGGCTTCTCCAAAGGGCTGATTGATCCGGGTGAAACCGTTGATGAAGCGGCCAATCGCGAGCTGAAAGAAGAGGTTGGCTTCGGCGCCAATAAGCTGACGTTCCTGAAGAAGCTCAGTATGGCTCCCTCTTACTTCTCCAGCAAAATGAACATCCTGGTGGCGGAAGATCTCTATCCGGAGTCGCTGCCGGGCGATGAGCCCGAGCCGCTGCCGCAGGTGCGCTGGCCGCTGGCGCAGCTGATGTCGCTGCTGGATGAAGAAGATTTTAACGAGGCCCGCAACGTCAGCGCGCTGTTTTTAGTGCGGGAATGGCTGCAGGCCAAGGGGAGACTTTGAACGAGCGTTCACGCTAAGCAGCAATAAAAAAGCGCCCGCAGGCGCTTTTTTTGTCAGAACAGCTCGTGGGTTTCACCGCCGCCGTCCGTCAGGGTGGTGCCCACCTCATGGACCGCCTGCTGCGTGGGCTGGGTACCCTCAATAAAGTATTCCGCCCGGCTGTTGCCCCCGTTCGCCAGCTGACCGGTGCTGCGATCGATATTCACCGTGACGATTCCCGGCGGCGGCGTTAACGGCTCTTCCGCAACGCCTTCCAGCACGCTCTTCATAAAGCTGTCCCAGGCCGGCTGGGCGCTTTTGGCGCCGCCTTCGTAGCCGGAGATCTGATCTTTAATCGCCCCTGACGCGGTGGTCCGGCCAAGATCGCGACGATGATCGTCAAAGCCGATCCAAACCGAGGTCACCACGCCCGGCCCGTAGCCTGAGAACCAGGCGTCCTTCGAGCTGTTGGTGGTTCCGGTTTTGCCGCCGATGTCATGCCGCTGCAGATCCCGTCCGGCGCGCCAGCCGGTTCCCATCCAGCCCGGTTCGCCAAAGATGTTGCTGTTCAGCGCGCTCTTGATCAGGAAGGCCAGCGGGGTATTGATCACATGCGGCGCGTATTCCTGGGCGCCGCTCTGCGCCACCAGTGACTGATTGGCCTGCTCCAGCTGCGGCTGCGGCGGCACGTTGCCATTCTGCGGTTCCGTCGAGGTGGCGACATCTTCCACATCTTTGTTTTCCAGCACATTGGATTTTGGCGTATCGCCGTAAATCACCGGTAAATCACACTGCGGGCAGGCGATTTTCGGGCGCTCCTCGAAGAGGACCCCACCCTGATCATTCTCAATCTTACTGATAAAGAACGGGTTGACCAGGAAGCCGCCGTTGGCCATCACCGAATACCCGCGGGCGACCTGCAGAGGCGTAAAGGAGGCGGAGCCCAGCGCCAGCGATTCGGTGTGGACAATGTTTTGCGCCGGGAAACCAAAGCGCTGCAGGTACTCGGCGGCATAGTCAACGCCCATGGCGCGCATGGCGCGCACCATTACCACGTTTTTCGACTGCCCCAGGCCCTGGCGTAAACGAATCGGACCGGCATACTGCGGCGGCGAGTTTTTCGGCCGCCAGTCGGAGCCGGCCCCGGCGTCCCAGCGCGAGATTGGCACATCGTTGAGCATGCTGGCCAGAGTTAAGCCTTTATCCATCGCAGCCGTGTAGAGGAACGGCTTGATGTTGGAGCCGACCTGGCGCAGCGCTTGGGTGGCGCGGTTAAACTTGCTCTGGTTAAAGTCAAACCCACCGACAAGGGCAATAATCGCGCCGTTTTGCGGGTTAATGGAGACCAGCGCCGAGTTGACGTCCGGGACCTGCGACAGCCACCAGCTGTCACCCACTTTGCGAACCCAGATCTGCTGCCCGGCCTGCACGACGTCGTTGACTTTACGCGGAGTCGCTCCCTGCTGCGTATCGGAGATAAAGCGACGAGCCCAGCGCACGCCGTCCATCGTCAGTGAAACGGAGTCGCCGTTAGCCAACAGCGCGACGGCCTCCTGGGCAGTCGCGGAGGTGACCACCGCAGGAGAAAGCGGGCCTAAGCCAGGCTGGCGCTTCAGGACGTCGACGATCTTTTTCGCCTCCCACGGCGTTTCGCCGACCTTCCACAGCACGCTGGCCGGGCCGCGGTAGCCGTGACGCATATCGTAATCCAGCACGTTATTGCGGACCGCCTGCTGGGCCGCCTGCTGGTTTTTGCGGGTAATCGTGGTGTACACCCGGTAGCCATCTTCATAGGCCTGCTCGCCATAGCGATTCACCATCTCCTGGCGCACCATTTCGCTCAGATAAGGCGCTGAGAAGGCGATTTTCGGCGCGTGGTAGCTGGCGTCGATGGGTTCGCTGCGCGCTTCATCGTATTGCGCCTGGGTGATGTACCCCTCGCTCAGCATACGCGACAGCACCACGTTGCGACGGGCTGTGGCGCGATCCATCGAATAGAGCGGGTTAAAGGTGGACGGGGCTTTCGGCAGACCGGCAATCACCGCCATTTCGCTGAGGGTCAGCTGGTCGATAGGTTTGCCAAAATAGACCTGCGCCGCGGCGCCGACGCCATAGGCGCGGTAGCCGAGGTAAATCTTGTTCAGATACAGCTCAAGGATTTCATCTTTGTTCAGCAGTTGCTCGATGCGGATGGCCAGAAAGGCCTCTTTAATCTTACGCATCAACGTCTTCTCGGGGCTGAGGAAGAAGTTACGCGCTAACTGCTGGGTGATGGTGCTGGCGCCCTGCGAGGCGTGGCCTGAGAACATCGCCACGCTGGCGGCGCGGAAAATACCCACCGGATCGACGCCGTGATGCTCATAGAAACGACTGTCTTCGGTGGCGATAAACGCTTTCACCAGCTCGGGGGGAATTTGCTGCAACGTTACAGGGATACGGCGCTTTTCGCCGTACTGCGCAATAAGCTCACCGTCGGCGCTATAGACCTGCATCGGGATCTGCAAACGCACATCCTTCAGGGTTGCGACGTCGGGGAGTTGCGGCTCTATGTATTTGTAGAGGCCAAAAATCGAGCCTGCTCCCAGCAGTACGCAACAGACTGCAAGGATCAATAGATACTTTACGAACTTCACCGGTGTTTTCCCATTTAGTTTTATTTGGGCAGTTTATAAACAAACGCGCGGTAGTATAAAGGCAAGCCAGGTGCATTGATATAGCCGGACAGTTTTGCCGGATAAGGAGATCGTAAGCATGGCTTTCAGAAACTGGCGGATCGGAATGCATATCCAACAGGATAGCATTGCCATTGTCGCGCTACTGCATGAGCGCTCACACTGGGCACTGCGCCGCTGGTGGCGCATTCCTCTGCCGCCAGGTCTGGTGCGGCAGGGGATGGTGGCGGACGTTAGCGCCCTCGGCTCACGGCTGGCCGCCTGGCGGCGGGAGCTACCGGCGCAGCATCAGATCAGTATCGCCTTTCCCGCGGCTCGCACGCTGCAAAAACGCCTGCCTTATCCCCAGTTTGCCCTGCGAGAGCGGGAACAGGCGACGTGGATAGCCAGCGCCATGACCCAACAGCTGGCGATGCCCGCCTCCTCTCTATGTATTGATTATGCGCCCACCTCGCGGGATGACGGCTGGCAGGTGACGGCGGCGCAGCGGCTGGATATCAATGTTCTGCGGGAGCTGGCAGGGCGGCTGCGGCTGCGGGTGGCGGCCATCGTACCGGATGCCAGCGCACTCGGCGCCTTTTTCCCCTGGGTGACGGCAGCAGAGCAAGGCCTGGCGTGGCGGGATGAAAAGCACTGGCTATGGGCGACCCAGGAGGCCTGGGGCTGTGACGCCTGCGATGCGATAGGGTCCTTAAGCCAGCTGGCGGGGCAACTTCAGGTTCCTTTGCGCCTGTGCGCTGATGCGGGCGACGAGGCCAGTCGTTTTGATGTCTGGCAGGTGGTTCACCGCCGGCAGCCTCCGCTGCCAGCCGACGGCGATCGCTACGCCATTGCCCTTGGGCTGGCGCTGGGAGGTGGGCGCCATGACGTATGTCGTTAATCTTCTCCCCTGGCGTGACCTGCGTCGCCGCCAGCGCCTGCGCTACGCCCTGTTGTTAGCCACCGGTATCGTGCTGCTGGTGGGGACGACCCTGCAGGCGGGACGAACAGCGGGTCTACAGCGCGACGCCCTGGCGAGGATCCACACGACAGCCGACGCAGCGTTGCTCGCCTCGCTCAAACAGCGCGAACAGGCGATGCGCGAGGCATGGCAGCAGCATCAACGCCAGCGCGAGCAGCGCCAGCGCAGATCGACGATCGCCGCCTGGCAACCCCGACTAATGGCGCTCGCGGCAGGCCTGCCCGCTCAGGCATGGCTGACGCGGCTGGAGTACCAGGGGGCGCGCCTGACGCTGGATGGTCTGGCCCTCAACCTGCAGGCGCTGGCTCGGGTGGAGGCTGCTCTGGCCAGCGTCGCGGGATTCGCGCCGGCTAAAGCCGGCGGAACGCAGCGCGACGCCGAGGGGCGCTGGCGGTTCAGTTTTACCCTGTCGGGAGCGCGCGCCGATGCGGATTAACACCCGGCGCACCCGGGCGGGGCTGTTGATCTTGCTCGCGATGGGGCTGATGGGGGGCGGCGTGGCGCTCTGGCGCGATACCCGCCCGCCGCTGGCGGCGCTGTCCCGCGATGGCGCTCTGCAAACGCAGTGGCGGCGGATCATGGCGCTGCGCATCCCCGCCGGTGAAAGTTCCGGGGAACGCATCGACAAGCAGCCGTTCTCGCCCATCGCCATTCCGCTCGCCGGCGCGAAGCTAATCGCCTGGCATCCGCAGGGGAGCGGCGGTGAGATGGCGCTGGCTCTCCCCTGGCCGACGGTACCCGCCCTGTTCTCATGGCTGGCGCGCTGCGGGATGAACCCGCGTTCGTTCTCGCTGGAGCGCGAGGGGCAGGCGCTGCGCATGCGGCTGCAGCTGGAGGCGGAAGATGGGCGGTAAATGCTGGATTTTGCTGTGGTTGCCGCTGTCGCTGCTGGCGGCCGGGCGCGATCCTTTCCTGCCGGTTGAAGATCCTTGCCGCACGGCGCAGCTGTCGCAATGGCGCTATGGCGGCGCGGCCGGCGATGGCGCAGGCTGGACGGGGTTTTTGCAGGATGGAAGCGGCATGTGGCGACGGGTACGCCTGGATGAGCAATTGCCCACGGGCTGGCGGGTGAGTCGGCTGACGGCCGGCGAGCTGGACATCGTCACGCCTCCGGGATGTGAACCGCCAGCGTGGCGCTGGCAACGTGAAGGAAAACAAGATGATGCGATGGATAAGCCTGCTGCTTCTGCTGCTACCGCTGGCGGTGGTCGCCGCGCGAAATGACAAGCCGGTTTCGCTGGTCGTTGACGACGCGCCAGTGGCCCAGGTGCTGCAAGCCCTGGCCGAAATGAACCATAAGAACCTCGTTGTCGCACCGGACGTCAGCGGCACGCTCTCCCTGCGCCTGCAGAAGGTCCCCTGGACCCAGGCGCTGCGGGCAGTGGCGGATAGCGCAGGCCTCTCTTTGCAACAGCAGGGGACGGTCATCTACGCGCATACGCAGGCCTGGCAAAAGGCCAATCTGGCGCAGCGCGAAGCTGAACAGGCGAAACGTCTGCAGAACCTGCCGCTGCTGGCGGAGAGCGTGACGCTGCATTATGCCGATGCCGAGGAGCTGGCTAAAAGCGGCGGTAAGTTGCTTAGCGCCCGGGGCAACCTGATGGCGGACAAGCGGACCAATCGGCTGCTGATCCGCGATGATGCGCGGCATCTGCCGGCGCTGAAGGCCTGGGCGCAGGAGATGGATCTGCCGGTCGGACAGGTGGAGCTTGCCGCCCATATTGTGTCGATGAGCGAAACCAGCCTGCGTGAACTGGGGGTGAAGTGGCGGCTGGCGGAGGCTGAAAGCACCCCGGGATCCGGGCACATCACCACCCTAAGCAGCGATGTGTCGGTCAACGATGCCAGCACCCGCGCAGGCTTTAACATCGGCAAAATTAACGGGCGCTTGCTTGAGCTGGAGCTTTCCGCGCTGGAGCGCAAGCAGCAGGTCGAGATTATCGCCAGTCCTCGTTTGCTCGCCTCCCATATGCAGCCCGCCAGCATCAAGCAGGGGAGCGAGATCCCCTATCAGGTCTCCAGCGGTGAAAGCGGCGCCACGTCGGTGGAGTTTAAAGAGGCGGTGCTGGGCATGGAGGTGACGCCGACGGTGCTGCAGCAGGGGAGAGTGCGGTTGAAGCTGCGAATAAGCGAGAACACGCCAGGCCAGGTGCTGAAGCAGGATAACGGCGAGGCGCTGGCCATTGATAAACAGGAGATCGAGACCCTGGTGGAAGTCCGCAGCGGCGAGACCCTGGCGTTGGGCGGCATCTTTTCGCAGAAAAACAAAACCGCCCGCGACAGCGTCCCGCTGCTTGGCGATATCCCGGTACTGGGGCGTCTGTTTCGCCGCGACGGGAAAGATAATGAACGCCGTGAACTGGTTGTCTTTATTACGCCACGGATTCTGGCAGTACGTTAAGCAGGTTTTTCATGCTAAACACGTTTCAGGTGTTTGACGTGAGGACGGATTTAGCATACAAGGGGTACCGATTTGAGAGTCGGGTACGACATCAATCCTCCCTTTATTGTCCGGCGATTTTATTCAGTTGCCAAACCAGCCGGAGTATTGAGATAATTTTTAGTCTGACTCTCGCTCTATTGCATATGAGGTTTCAGTTCATGCCCTGCGGCGCTGGGTGTCTGCGAAGCGGGTTTATCATTAACGAATAGTCTTAGTAGTACCGAAAAAATGGCAGAGAAACGCAATATCTTTCTGGTTGGGCCTATGGGTGCCGGCAAAAGCACTATTGGGCGCCAGTTAGCCCAACAGCTCAACATGGAATTTTACGATTCTGATCAAGAGATTGAGAAACGCACTGGCGCTGATGTGGGCTGGGTCTTCGATGTTGAAGGCGAAGAAGGCTTCCGCGACCGTGAAGAAAAAATTATCAATGAGTTGACGGAAAAACAGGGGATTGTGCTGGCGACTGGCGGCGGCTCTGTAAAATCCCGTGAAACGCGTAACCGTCTCTCCGCCCGCGGCGTGGTGGTCTACCTGGAAACAACGATCGAGAAGCAGTTGGCCCGTACGCAGCGCGATAAAAAGCGTCCTTTGCTACAAGTCGATGCGCCGCCTCGTGAAGTACTGGAAGCGCTGGCTGACGAGCGTAACCCGCTGTATGAAGAGATCGCCGATGTGACTATCCGCACAGACGATCAGAGTGCGAAAGTCGTCGCGAACCAGATTATTCATATGCTGGAAAGCAACTGATTCTGGCTTAATAAAAGTGCGTCAGAGTAAAAGTCATTGAGGTGGATGTCGCGTTATGGAGAGGCTTACTGTTACCCTCGGGGAACGTAGTTACCCGATTACCATCGCGGCTGGTTTGTTTAACGATCCAGCTTCCTTCCTGCCACTCAAGTCGGGCGACCAGGCTATGCTGGTCACCAACGAAACGCTGGCGCCGCTTTATCTGGATACCGTCCGCTCTGCGCTGGAGCAGGCAGGGGTCAACGTTGACAGCGTGATCCTGCCCGACGGCGAGCAGTATAAAAGCCTGGCGGTGATGGATACCGTATTTACCGCGCTGTTACAAAAACCCCATGGCCGCGACACCACGCTGGTGGCGCTCGGCGGCGGTGTTATCGGTGATTTAACCGGTTTCGCCGCGGCAAGCTATCAGCGCGGCGTGCGTTTTATCCAGGTCCCTACCACCTTGCTGTCGCAGGTCGACTCGTCGGTCGGCGGCAAAACCGCAGTGAACCACCCTCTCGGCAAAAACATGATTGGCGCCTTCTGGCAGCCGGTTTCCGTGGTGGTTGATCTTAACTGTCTGAAGACGCTTCCGAAGCGCGAACTCGCTTCCGGACTGGCTGAGGTCATCAAGTATGGGGTGATCCTCGACGGCGCATTCTTCAGCTGGCTGGAAAACAACATTGATGCCCTGCTGGCGCTGGATGAAAAGGCCATGGCGTACTGCATTCGCCGTTGCTGTGAGCTGAAAGCGGAAGTTGTGGCTGCCGACGAGCGTGAAACCGGGTTACGTGCTTTACTCAATCTTGGACATACCTTCGGCCATGCTATCGAGGCGGAAATGGGCTACGGTAACTGGCTGCACGGCGAAGCGGTGGCGGCAGGTATGGTGATGGCGGCGCATACGTCCGAGCGGCTGGGGCAGTTCCGCGCGCAGGATACTCAGCGCCTTATCGATCTGCTCAAGCGTGCAGGTTTACCGGTACGCGGCCCGCAGGAAATGAGTGCGCAGGCGTATTTGCCCCATATGATGCGCGATAAGAAAGTACTGGCTGGCGAAATGCGGCTGGTGCTCCCGCTCGCAATAGGAAGCAGCGAGCTGCGCGGCGGAGTGCCGCATGATGTGGTTCTTGGCGCGATTGCTGATACTCAGCAGGCGCAACAATAAGAAGGTCTGGCCGCGTTCGCGCGGCGTTATCATTTCGGGTGATGTGCAATAATCGTGAGCATAAGCCTTTTAGTGGGGTGTTAAATGGATGATTTCAAACCAGAAGACGATATGAAAGCCGATCGCAACGATCGTCGTGCTGGTCGTTCCCGTCAGTCTTCCGAGCGTGATGCCGATCCGCAGATCAATTTTGACGATGTCGATCTTGATGCCGATGAAGGCCGTCCGACGCGCGCCGGCAAGGCCCGTCGTGAGCGTGAAGAGGAAGAGTTCGAAGAAGAACTGGATGCGGAAGATGAGGAGATGCTCGAAGAGCAGCCTGTAGAGCGTCGTCCGCGTAAGCGTAAAAAAGCGCCGGCGAAACCCGCTTCCCGCCAGTACATCATGATGGGCGTGGGGATTCTGGTGCTGTTACTGTTAATCGTAGGTATCGGTTCCGCGCTGAAATCGCCATCTTCGTCCAGCCAGCAGACCGCTTCCGGCGAGAAGAGCATTAATCTGTCTGACGACCAGTCCGCCAGCACGCCAGCTGCCGGCCAGGATCAGACAGCCGCCAATACCACCACACAGCAGGACGTCACGGTACCGCCTATTGCCGCGAACCCGACCCAGGGCCAGGCAGCGGCAGAGCCGCAGGGCCAGCAGCGTGTTGAAGTTCAGGGCGATCTGAATAACGCGCTGACCCAGCAGCAGGGCCAGCTGGACGGCGCCGTAGCTAACTCGACGCTGCCAACTGAACCGGCAACCGTCGCGCCGATCCGTAATGGCGCCAGTGGCGCCGCGGCGCCGCGTCAGACGACCGAACGTCAGACGACAGCAACGCCGCGTCCGGCCGAGCGTAAGCACACCGTCATCGAAGCGAAGCCGCAGCCGAAACCACAGGCGGTGGCGAAAGCGCCGGTAGAAACGAAACCGGTCCAGCCGAAGCATGTTGAAAGCGCGGCCACTACCGCTCCGGCGAAACCGACCGTCAGCGAAAGTAAACCGGCAGCCACCGCGCAGAGCAAACCAGCCACGACCGCAGCGCCAGCCGCAACGGCAGCCGCGGCAGCGCCGGCGGCGAAGAGCGGTAAAACGGCAGGTGACGTCAGCTCGATGAAATCTGCGCCGTCGGGTAACTATACCCTGCAGCTCAGCAGCTCCTCTAACTATGAAAACCTGAATAACTGGGCGAAGAAAGAGAAGCTGGACAGATATGTTGTCTATGAAACGTCGCGTAACGGCCAACCGTGGTACGTGCTGGTGAGCGGTATCTATTCATCGAAAGATGAAGCGAAACGCGCGGTCACCTCGCTGCCGCCGGACGTGCAGGCGAAAAATCCATGGGCAAAACCACTGCATCAGGTTCAGGCTGATCTGAAATAATGCCGTGGGGTAGTCTTAAGCGCAGGATGCTGTCGGAGCTTTCTCCACAGCCGGAGAATGTGTAATTAGTTAGGCAGCATGAAAAAGAATCGCGCTTTTCTAAAGTGGGCAGGGGGGAAGTACCCCCTGCTTGACGATATTAAAAAGCATTTGCCGGAAGGTGAGTGCTTAATCGAGCCCTTTGTGGGCGCCGGGTCGGTATTTCTCAATACCGACTTTTCTCGTTATATCCTCGCGGATATCAACAGTGATTTAATCGGCCTGTACAACATCGTCAAATTGCGCACCGACGAGTATGTCGCTGCCGCCCGCGAGATGTTTACCCCGGAAAACAACGTCGCTGAGCGCTACTACCAGTACCGTGATGAATTCAACCAGAGCCAGGATCCGCTGCGTCGCGCGGTGCTGTTCCTGTATCTGAACCGTCACGGCTACAACGGCCTGTGTCGCTACAATTTGCGCGGCGAATTCAATGTGCCGTTTGGCCGCTATAAGAAGCCCTATTTCCCCGAGGCTGAGCTCTATCATTTTGCCGACAAGGCGCAAAACGCTGAGTTTTACTGCGAATCTTATGAAGAGTGTATGCAGCGTGCGGATAGCCGCACGGTGGTGTATTGCGATCCGCCCTATGCGCCGTTGACGGCGACGGCGAATTTTACCGCCTACCACACCAACAGCTTCAACCTGGAGCAACAGGTGCTGCTGGCGCAAAAGGCGGAATCGCTGATGAAGAAACGGATCCCGGTGCTGATTTCCAACCACCGCACGCCGTTGACGCAGGAGTGGTATAAAAACGCGGCAGAAACGCATATTGTGAAGGTTCGGCGCAGCATCAGCAGCAACGGTGGTACGCGTAAAAAGGTGGACGAGCTCTTAGCGCTCTACCGTCCGCCTAAGACCAAATAAATTTCAAGGAGATGCGGATGAAGCAGTATTTGATTGCCCCTTCGATTCTGTCGGCTGATTTTGCCCGTCTGGGTGAGGATACCGCGAAGGCGCTGGCGGCGGGTGCGGATGTCGTGCACTTCGACGTCATGGACAACCACTACGTGCCGAACCTGACGATTGGCCCGATGGTGCTGAAGTCGCTGCGTAACTACGGTATTACCGCGCCGATCGACGTCCACCTGATGGTGAAGCCGGTCGACCGCATCATTCCTGATTTTGCCGAAGCTGGCGCCAGCATCATCACCTTCCACCCGGAAGCCTCCGAACACGTCGACCGCAGCCTGCAGCTTATCAAAGAGCACGGCTGTAAAGCGGGCCTGGTGTTTAACCCCGCGACGCCGCTGAGCTATCTCGATTACGTGATGGATAAGCTGGACGTGATCCTGCTGATGTCGGTTAACCCGGGCTTTGGCGGCCAGTCCTTTATTCCGCAGACGCTGGATAAACTGCGTGAAGTGCGCCAGCGCATCGATGCGTCCGGCTACGACATTCGCCTGGAAGTGGATGGCGGAGTGAAAGCGAACAATATCGGCGAAATCGCCGCGGCGGGTGCGGATATGTTCGTTGCCGGTTCGGCGATCTTCGGCCAGCCGGACTACAAGAAAGTCATTGATCACATGCGTAATGAATTAGCGAAGGTAAGTCATGGATAAATTACAGGCGATCCGCGGCATCGCGTTTGATCTCGACGGCACGCTGGTGGACAGCGCGCCGGGTCTGACCGCCGCCGTTGATAACGCCCTCTACGCCCTGGAGCTGCCGGTGGCGGGAGAAGAACGCGTCGTGACCTGGATCGGCAACGGCGCCGATGTTCTGATGGAGCGGGCGCTGACCTGGGCTCGTCAGGAGCGTGCAACGTTACGTGCGGCGATGGGCAAGCCTTCCGTCGACGATCATGATATTCCGCAAGACGAACAGCTGCGCATTTTGCGTAAACTGTTTGACCGCTATTACGCCGAAGCGGCGGAAGAGGGCAGTTTCCTGTTTCCGGCAGTGGCCGATACGCTCGGCGCGCTGCAGGCCAAAGGCCTGCCGCTGGCGCTGGTGACCAATAAGCCGACGCCGTTCGTCGCCCCGCTGCTGGACGCGCTCGATATTGCGAAATATTTTACCGTGGTGATCGGCGGCGATGACGTACAGAACAAAAAGCCGCATCCGGAACCGCTGCTGCTGGTGGCGCAAAAGCTCGGCCTGACGCCGGAGGCGCTGCTGTTCGTCGGCGATTCCCGTAATGATATTCAGGCGGCCAAAGCGGCAGGCTGCTGCTCTGTTGGCCTGACCTACGGCTATAACTATGGCGAACCGCTTGCGTTGAGCGAGCCGGACTATCTCTTCGACCAGTTTAATGAACTCTTACCCGCTCTCGGGTTACCGCACAGTGAAACTCAGGAATTGAAACATGACTAAGCCCATCGTTTTTAGTGGCGCACAGCCCTCAGGTGAACTGACCATTGGCAACTACATGGGTGCGCTGCGTCAGTGGGTAAACATGCAGGACGATTACCACTGCATCTATTGCATCGTGGACCAGCACGCCATCACCGTGCGCCAGGATCCGCAGCAGCTGCGTAAGGCGACGCTGGACACCCTGGCGCTGTATCTGGCCTGCGGCATCGACCCGCAGAAAAGCACTATTTTCGTTCAGTCTCACGTGCCGGAACATGCCCAGTTAGGCTGGGCGCTGAACTGCTACACCTATTTCGGCGAACTGAGCCGCATGACCCAGTTTAAAGACAAGTCCGCGCGCTACGCGGAGAACATCAACGCCGGTCTGTTTGATTATCCGGTACTGATGGCCGCTGACATTCTGCTGTACCAGACCAACCAGGTTCCGGTGGGCGAAGATCAGAAACAGCACCTTGAACTGAGCCGCGATATCGCCCAGCGTTTTAACGCCATCTACGGCGATATTTTTAAAGTGCCTGAGCCGTTTATCCCTAAATCCGGCGCGCGCGTGATGTCGCTGCTGGAGCCGACGAAAAAGATGTCCAAGTCCGACGACAACCGCAACAACGTCATCGGCCTGCTGGAAGACCCGAAATCGGTGGTCAAGAAGATCAAACGTGCGGTCACCGACTCCGACGAGCCGCCGGTGGTGCGCTACGACCTGAAAGAGAAAGCGGGCGTCTCCAACCTGCTGGATATCCTCTCCGCGGTCACCGGGAAAACCATTCCTGAGCTGGAGCAGCATTTCGAAGGCAAAATGTATGGCCACCTGAAAGGCGAAGTCGCCGAAGCGGTATCGGGCATGCTGATTGACCTGCAGGAGCGCTATCACCGTTTCCGTAACGACGAAGCGTTTCTCAATCAGGTGATGAAGGACGGCGCAGAAAAGGCCAGCGCGCGCGCTTCTCAAACCCTGAAAGCGGTATACGAAGCGATTGGCTTTGTCGCCAAGCCGTAAGCGATGCAACAGCTAAAAAGGGCGGGATTATCCCGCCCTTTTTTATGCCTGTCGTTCACGCCGTCAGGCGAAGGTTAATGGTTCGAAAACCAGTTCAGTTTATCCCGCAGACCGACCACGCGGCCGACAATGATCAGCGCCGGGCTGGCCATCTGCTGCGCCAGAATATCCAGCTGTCCTAAGGTGCCGCTGACCACTTTTTGCGTCACGGCGGTGCCGTTCTCGACGATGGCGGCAGGCATATCTTCCGCCATGCCGTGGGCGATAAGCTTCTCGCGGATCGCCGGCGCCTGGTTCAAACCCATGTAGAACACCAGGGTCTGCTTCTCCACCGCCAGGTTCGCCCAGTCCAGCTCGCCGCCGGTTTTCAGATGGCCGGTGACCAGGCGGACGCCCTGGGCGAAATCGCGATGGGTCAACGGGATCCCCGAGTAGGCAGAGCAGCCGGAGGCGGCGGTGATGCCGGGCACAACCGAGAAGGGGATCCCCGCCTCGCAGAGGGTCTCCAGCTCCTCTCCGCCGCGGCCAAAGATAAAGGGATCGCCGCCTTTCAGCCGGACCACGCGTCTTCCTTTTTGCGCTTCGCGCAGCAGGATCTGGTTGATCTCCTCCTGCGGCACGCAGTGATAGCCTGAGCGCTTGCCGACGAACACCCGGTCGGCATCGCGGCGCACCAGATTCATAATGTCGTCGGAGACCAGCCGGTCATAGACCACCACGTCGGCCTGCTGGATCTGCTGCAGGCCCTTGAGCGTGAGCAGCCCGGCGTCACCAGGGCCGGCGCCAACCAGGACGACCTCGCCGCGATGCTCTAACGGCTCGGTCAGCAGCTGCTCGGTGGTATCCGCCACCGCCTGCCGATCGTCATTGGCCAGCGACTGCGCCAGCCGGTCGTTAACGAACAGCTTCTCCCAGAAGCGGCGGCGTTCGCCTACGGTGGCAAACTGCTGCTTCACGCGCGCGCGCAGATGGCCGGCGTAGCGGGCCAGCTGGCCAAGATGCAGGGGTAAGACTGACTCCAGCTTCTCGCGCAACAGGCGCGCCAGCACCGGGGATGTCCCACCCGAGGAGACGGCGACCATCAGCGGCGAGCGGTCGATGATGGACGGCATGATAAAGCTGGCCTGGCGCGGGGCATCCACCACGTTACAGAAGATACGCCGCGCTTCGGCCGCGTCGCTGACCTGCTGGTTCACCGACTCATTATCGGTAGCGGCGATGGCCAGCCAGCAGTTGTCCAGCAGCGAGGGGATAAACTCCCCCTGCACCAGGGTTAGCATCTGTGAATCGGCCCACACATGAAACTGAGGGGTAAAGTCGAGCGCATTGACCGTGACGTTTGCGCCAGCATCCAGCAGCAGACGGGCCTTGCGTTCGGCGACATCCCCGCCGCCAACCAGTAAACAATCACGCTGGCGCAACTGGCAGAATATGGGTAAGTGATCCACAGAATAACCTCATAAAAATAAGGGGTAGAAAATGAGTGGTCGTAGAATAGCAGCAAAGGTAATACAAAACATGCGACATATCCCGCACTCATGCGCTGTCGGTCAGAAGTGTTACTTATATCTCCCCCCGTGGCCGGGGGGAGGATGCGGGACTCACGCCTTAAGCTGAACGTGGCCGTCTTTTACCCGGGCGTCGAAACGGGCGATAGAGTGGCTGGCATCTTCCATACACAGGCCGTCGCTCAGGCGGAAACGTTGTTTTTTCAGCGGGCTGGCAACCCACAGGGCGCCGTCATGCTCGGCGATAATGCCGCGAGACAGTACGCTGGCGTTAAAGAACGGATCAATGTTGCTGATGGCGAACACCCTGTCGTCATGATAGGGACGGAAGATCGCCACCTGCTGCTGACCGAGCAGGGCGCAGACGCCGGTGGCGGGCAGGATGTCGTCGATGTTGCAGATGTTTACCCACTGGCTCATGCTTTTTCCTCCACCAGAGTAACCGGGATGCGCTCATACGGCGTGGCCGGGCGATGCTGGTCACGTTCCGGCACCACCTGAACGTTCGGGTCGCGCTGGTCGCTGTTGATAAAGTGTTTGAAGCGGGTCTGCGCCGCCGGGTTATTGACGGTCTCGGTCCACTCGCAGGCGAAGGCGGCGCGCAGGCGAGCCAGCTCCTCTTCCAGATGGTCGTTCAGACCGAGCTTGTCATCGATGATGACGCTGCGCAGATAGTCGATCCCGCCTTCCATGTTGTCCAGCCACGGCGCAGTGCGGGTCAGCTTATCGGCGGTGCGGATGTAGAACATCATAAAGCGGTCGAGATACTTAATCAGCGTCTCGCGATCGAGGTCCGCGGCCAGCAGATCGGCGTGGCGCGGCTTCATCCCGCCGTTACCGCACACGTACAGGTTCCAGCCTTTCTCGGTGGCGATGATCCCGACGTCTTTGCCCTGGGCTTCCGCACATTCGCGGGTACAGCCGGAGACGCCGAACTTCATTTTGTGCGGCGTACGGATGCCTTTGTAGCGATTTTCCAGTTCGACGCCGAAGCCGACGCTGTCGCCGACCCCGTAGCGGCACCAGGTGCTGCCGACGCAGGTCTTCGCCATCCGCAGCGCTTTGGCGTAGGCGTGGCCGGTTTCGAAACCCGCTTCAATCAGCTGCCGCCAGATCTCCGGCAGGTCGTCTTTCTGCGCGCCAAACAGGCCGATGCGCTGGGAACCGGTGATTTTGGTGTACAGATTGAATTCACGAGCGATACGGCCCACGGCGACCAGCCCTTCCGGCGTGATTTCGCCGCCCGCGGAGCGCGGAATGACCGAGTAGGTGCCATCTTTCTGGATATTGGCGAGGAAGTTGTCGTTCGTGTCCTGCAGCGGCGTATGCTGAGGCTTGAGGATGTACTCATTCCAGCAGGAGGCCAGCAGGGAGCCGACGGTCGGTTTACACACTTCACAGCCGTAGCCCTGGCCGTGTTTGGCCAGCAGTTCGTCGAAGGTTTTGATGCCTTCCACGCGGATCAGGTGGAACAGCTCCTGGCGGGAGTAAGCGAAGTGTTCGCACAGGTTGTTGTTGACCTCGATACCCTGTTTCGCCAGCTCGGCGTTGAGCACCTGGGTGACCAACGGGATACAGCCGCCGCAGCCGGTACCGGCCTTGGTTTCCGCTTTCAGCGCCGCGACGGTATGGCAGCCTTTATTGATGGCGGCGATCAGGTCGCCTTTGCTGACGTCGAAGCAGGAGCAGATTTGCGCGCTGTCCGGCAGTTTATCGACGCCGATCGACGGCTTGCCGCTGCCGGCGTGGGCCGGGAGGATCAGCGAATCCGGATTCTCCGGCAACTCGATGGCGTTCAGCACCAGCTGCAGCAGGTTGCCGTAGTCGCTGGTGTCGCCGACCAGCACCGCGCCGAGCAGGGTTTTGTTGTCGGCGCTGACGATCAGACGCTTATACACTTCTTTGCTTTCGTCGAGATAGACGTAGCTGCGGGCGCCCGGCGTGCGGCCGTGGGCATCGCCGATACCGCCCACGTCTACACCCAGCAGCTTCAGTTTGGCGCTGAGGTCGGCGCCGGTGAAGCTGTTTTCACTGCCGAGGAGGTGGTCGACGGCCACCTGGGCCATTTTATAACCCGGCGCGACGAGGCCATACACGCGGTTGTTCCAGCTGGCGCATTCGCCGATGGCATAGATATCCGGGTCGGAGGTCTGGCAGCTATCGTTGACCATGATGCCGCCGCGCTGGGCAACCGCCAGTCCGCACTGGGTGGCCAGTTTATCGCGTGGGCGGATCCCGGTAGAGAAGACGATGAAATCGACCTGCAGCTCGCTACCGTCGGCGAAGTGCATGGTTTTGCGCGCCTCGGTGCCCTGCTGAACGATCTCTTTGGTGTTTTTGCTGGTGTGAACTTTCACGCCCATGCTTTCAATTTTGCGCCGCAGCTGCTCGCCGCCCATCTGGTCGAGCTGCTCGGCCATCAGCATCGGCGCGAATTCGATAACATGGGTTTCGACACCGAGGTTTTTCAGGGCGCCTGCGGCTTCCAGGCCGAGCAGGCCGCCGCCGACCACCGCGCCGCGTTTGCTGCGACGGGCGCAGGATTCAATGGCGTTAAGATCTTCAATGGTGCGATAGACGAAGCAATCCTGAGTTTCCGCGCCTTTAATCGGCGGGATCCAGGGGTATGAGCCGGTCGCCATAATCAGCTTGTCGTAGAACACCGTGCGCCCGGCGCTGGAGTGGATCACCTTCTCCTGGCGGTTGATGGTGATGGCCCGTTCGCCGACCAGCACCTTGACGCCGTGTTTCTCATAGAAACCTTCGCGGACCAGTGACAGCTCTTCTGCGGTATGGTGGGAGAAATAAGACGACAGGTGGACACGGTCGTAGGCGATACGCGGTTCTTCACAGAACACGGTAATGTCGAACTGTCCGGCAGGCGCCTTATCGAGAAGCTCTTCGATAAAGCGATGGCCAACCATGCCGTTACCGATAATAGCGATTCTGACTTTGCTCATTTTTGCCTCGATTTCTTTTCTATTACCGCCTACCTTAACGATTCAGCCATCAGGCTTATTGATGCAAATCAATGACAACTTCACCTACCACTTAATGGGTATATAATTGATTTGTCTGTAATTTTCTAAGTTGTGGAAAACGCTGGCTTTTCCTTTTTGCCGATTTTGTGTACAAGAATTGGGTAGGTCGCGATTGGGGTTGAGTAGAAAACAAGCCGTATTGAATAGAGAGGGTAATATGACAGCAGCGCCGCTTTGGTTGATTCAGAACGTACGCCTGGCAGACCGCGACGGCCTGTGGCAGATAGCGATAGATAAGGGCCGCTTTGGCGAGATCACACCGATGGGGGAGGCGCGGGACGAAAGCTACGAGGTGCTGAACGCTCGCGGCGGTCTGGCGATCCCGCCTTTTATTGAGCCGCATATCCATCTGGATACCACCCAGACGGCCGGTGAGCCGAACTGGAACCAGTCCGGCACCCTGTTCGAGGGGATTGAGCGCTGGGCGGAGCGGAAAGCGCTGCTCAGCCATGAGGACGTTAAAGCCCGGGCGTGGAAAACCCTCAAGTGGCAGATCGCCAATGGCGTGCAGTTTGTCCGTACCCATGTCGATGTCTCCGATCCAACGTTGACGGCGCTGAAGGCGATGCTGGAGGTCAAAAAGGAGGTGGCGCCATGGGTCGAGCTGCAGATTGTCGCTTTTCCGCAGGAGGGGATCCTCTCTTACCCCAACGGCGAGGCGCTGCTGGAAGAGGCCCTGAAGCTGGGGGCGGATGTCGTCGGGGCGATCCCGCACTTTGAGTTCACCCGTGAATATGGGGTGGAATCGCTGCATATCGCCTTTCGACTGGCGCAGAAATATGACCGCCCGCTGGATATTCACTGCGATGAAATTGACGATGAACAGTCGCGCTTTGTTGAAACCGTTGCCGCGCTGGCGCTGAAGGCGGGGATAGGGCCGCGGGTGACGGCCAGCCATACCACCGCCATGCACTCCTATAATGGCGCCTATACCTCGCGCCTGTTCCGCCTGCTAAAGCTCTCCGGCATCAACTTTGTCGCCAATCCGCTGGTCAATATTCATCTGCAGGGCCGGTTTGACGAATACCCGAAGCGACGGGGCATTACCCGGGTGAAGGAGCTGATGGCGGCGGGGATCAACGTTTGCTTTGGTCATGATGATGTCTTTGACCCGTGGTACCCGCTGGGGACCGGTAATATGCTGCAGGTCCTGCATATGGGGCTGCACGTTTGCCAGCTGATGGGCTACCAGCAGATTAACGACGGCCTGCAGCTTATCACTGACAACAGCGCCCGCACGTTTGGCCTGACCGATTACGGCATCGTCAGCGGCAACCCGGCTAACCTGATCATCCTCCCGGCGGAGAATGGCTTTGAGGCGGTACGCTGCCAGGTGCCGGTGCGCTGGTCAATTCGCCAGGGAAGGGTGATCGCGATTACCCAGCTGGCGCAAACCTGGATCCAGACCGACCGCGGTGGCGAGGCGCTCTCTTTTATGAGGAACAGCCCCCTTGCGGACGCAAAGGGGCCGAAGGCTTAGTGAGACGCCGCCTGCGCGTTGTTCTGGCGGTGACGGGAGACGAAGCCGAGGATAAAGCACATCACGAACACCACGGCGTAGAGGCCGTTAGCGGTGTGCAGCGCTGCCAGCGGACCGCTGGCAGCCACAATCGGGCCGGTGACCACGAAAGTCAGCATGGTGCCGATGGTGCCGCAGGTGAGGATAAAGTTCACCAGCTTTGGTGAAGCGACTTTAGTTTGCTGCGAACCGAGCGTAATGATCGAGGTGTAGATGGCGCTGGAGAAGAAGCCCAGGGTCAGAATAAACCACGGCATATGCTCCGGCGAACCATTGATAAACAGGTACATCAGCACCGTCGCGAGGCCGGCGAGGATGGTTAAGATGCGCTGCAGGTCGAAGAAGCGCAGGATAAAGCTGAATGACCACATGCCGATCATGTAGGACATCCAGAAATCGCTCACCAGTTTACCGGCATCGCCGAGGCTCATGCCCAGGCTCTTGGCATATTCCGGTACCCAGGAGATAAAGCCCAGCTGACCGAGGATGTAGCACAGCGCCGCGACGGAGAGGAACAGCACGCCGATGCCCCACTTCTCTTTCACCACCGGCTGGCTGTTTTCGCTCTGCGCTTTTTTGCCGAGCACCGGGAAGTCACAGCCGAATGTCAGGACGAAAATAGCGACATACACCAGACCGATACAGGCGTAGACCCAGTACCACTCGATGCTGCGCGCCAGCAGGACCGCGGCGACCATCGGAAAAATCATTCCCGCCATGCTAAAGAAGGAGTCGGTAAACAGCAGACGCGCCCCGCGCTGACGGCCTTCATACATATGGGTGATCAGGAAGGTCCCGATCGACATGGTGATCCCGCTGACCAGGCCGAGAACGAACATCGACGCGGAGAACAGCGCCAGGCTGTGGCTGAGCATCAGGCCGGCCACCGCCAGCACCATTAAAATAAAGCCAAAACGCAGCTGAGTTTTCAGCGGCACGATCTCCATCAGCCAGGCATTGAGGAAGATGGAGATCAGAATACCGGCGTTCAGGAAGGTAAAGGTGTTGCTCATACTGGAAACGGGCAGATGGAAATAATCCGCAATGTTACCCATCACCATCCCGGTGACGATCACCAACGCGCCGGTCAGGGCGTAGGAGAAGAAGCTGATCCATGTGAGCTTAATACGGTTGCTGTTAGTCATGACTGGCCTGTGAATAGAAAGGTAAAGCGCGTTGACGCTGCGCCGGGCGGACAGATTTTAGTCGTTCAGGTGATGTAATTAAATGTTTATTGTGAAATACGTTATCTTTTGCATGTTTTAATGTGACCTGCATCACGCTTTTTCGACGACAGGGAGAACGTTTGCGCGGTTACAATTATTACAGCTAAGTAAAATTTGGTAAAAGGCTGGCCCAGGATGCAAAGGCTCTTTAGAATCAAGGCACTCGCTTTTATTCTGCTCCGTTAAGGAATTTCCATGCTCAAATCAACACTGGCGGCGATGGCTGCCGTTTTCGCCATTTCAGCTTTCTCCCCGGCCATGGCGGCAAAGGGCGATCCGCATGTGCTGCTGACCACCTCGGCAGGTAACATTGAGCTTGAGTTAAACAGCCAGAAAGCCCCGATTTCCGTGGATAACTTCCTGAAGTACGTTAACAGCGGCTTCTACAACAACACCACTTTCCACCGCGTGATCCCGGGATTCATGGTGCAGGGCGGCGGCTTTAACGAGCAGATGCAGCAGAAACAGCCTAACCCGCCGATCAAGAATGAAGCAGACAACGGCCTGCGCAACACCCGCGGCACTATCGCGATGGCGCGTACCGCCGATCAGGATAGCGCCACCAGCCAGTTCTTCATCAACGTGGCGGATAACGCCTTCCTCGACCATGGCCAGCGCGACTTTGGCTATGCGGTGTTTGGCAAGGTAGTCAAAGGCATGGACGTTGCGGATAAGATCTCCCAGGTCCAGACTCATAACGTCGGCCCATACCAAAATGTGCCGACTAAACCGGTTGTTATCCTCTCTGCGAAAGTGCTGCCCTAATCCTCCCGCGGCGCGGTGGTTTATCGCCGCGCCCGGTTGCCTCCCGGCATAACCTGTAATTGCTGCTTATACTTGTGGCACACAGGGGACGATAAGGGGGGCGACGATGCGTCCACTCACCGATAAGCAAAAATCCCGGCTCTGGGAACAGACACGTAATAGCAATTTTCAGGCCAGCCGTCGCCTCGAAGGCGTATCGGTGCCGCTGGTTACGCTGACTGCCGAGGAGGCGCAGGCTCGCCTCGCGACGCTGCGGAGGGAGTATGAGCGATAAATTTGGCGATGAACGCGATCCTTACCTCTATCCGGCGCTGAACGTCCTGCGCAACCGACTCGGCATCCGCCAGGCTAAAACGCTGCAGCAGGCTGCCCTGGAGATGACGTCCCTGCGGGCGGCCACCCTGCCGCTGGGCCCGCGGGTGCGCGGCTTACCCTATCTGTGCGCTATTCATCATCAGCTGTATCAGGATCTGTTTGACTGGGCGGGTAGGCTGCGTGAAGTGAACCTCTACCTGGGCGATACGCCGTTCTGCCACTTTGCCCGCATCGAAGAGGAGGGGAATGCCCTGATGCAGGCTCTGGAGCAGGAGGATTATCTCTGCGGTCTGCCGCGGGATACCTTTATCGAACGCCTGAGCTGGTTCTATGGTGAAATTAATGTGCTGCACCCTTTTCGTCTCGGCAATGGCCTGACCCAGCGCATTTTCTTTGAACAGCTGGCGATACATGCCGGCTACCTTCTTGACTGGCGTGACGTTGATCCTGCCGCCTGGAGCACCGCCTGTCAGCAGGGCGCGATGGGCGATCCGGACCCGCTGGCGGCGATCTTTCGCAAAGTGGTAAGCGAAGCGCGGGAATCTGAGTAGAATAGCCCGGTTTGATTGTTCCGGAGCCGCTATGATCCTGCTTATCGATAACTATGACTCTTTCACCTGGAATCTGTATCAGTACTTTTGCGAACTGGGGGCGGAAGTGCTGGTCAGGCGCAACGATGCGTTGACGCTGGAGGAGATAGCGTCGCTGGCGCCGGAGAAGATAGTGATTTCGCCTGGTCCCTGTACGCCGGATGAAGCGGGGATTTCCCTCGCGGTAATCCGTCACTATGCAGGGAAAACGCCGCTGCTGGGCGTCTGCCTCGGGCATCAGGCGATAGCCCAGGCGTTTGGCGCGACCATTGTGCGGGCGGCGCAGGTGATGCATGGAAAAACCTCGCTTATCGAGCATAACGGCGAAGGGGTGTTTCAGGGGCTGAATAATCCTTTGACGGTGACCCGCTATCATTCGCTGGTGATTGACCCGCCGACGTTGCCGCCTGAGTTTATCGTCACCGCCCGCAGCGCCAGCGGTGAGATTATGGGGATCCGTCATCGCGACTGGGATCTCGAGGGCGTGCAGTTCCATCCGGAAAGCATCCTCAGCGAACAGGGCCATCAATTGCTGGCGAACTTTATTAAGCGGTGATTTCGGTTGCCATTGACTGATTTTTTATGCATATTTTGTGATTAGATTATCATAATCGCATCTGCATAACGAAGAGGGATGGGCAAGACATGGCAACTGAACAACCGGCAATCACCCGCGCCACATTCGATGAAGTTATTTTGCCAATTTATGCACCGGCAGAATTCATCCCGGTAAAGGGAAAAGGCAGCCGCGTCTGGGATCAGCAGGGCAAAGAGTATGTTGATTTCGCCGGCGGTATCGCGGTGACGGCGCTCGGCCATTGCCACCCGGCGCTGGTGGCGGCGCTCCACGAGCAGGGCGAAACGCTGTGGCATACCAGCAACGTCTTTACCAATGAGCCAGCGCTGCGCCTGGGACGTAAACTTGTCGATGCCACCTTCGCCGAGCGAGTGGTGTTTATGAACTCCGGTACCGAAGCCAATGAAACGGCCTTTAAGCTGGCGCGTCACTATGCGGTGACCCGCCATAGCCCGTACAAAACCAAAATCATCGCTTTCCATAATGCCTTTCATGGTCGCTCCCTGTTTACCGTCTCCGTCGGCGGGCAGCCGAAGTACTCCGATGGTTTCGGCCCGAAACCGGCGGATATTGTCCATGTTCCCTTCAACGACCTGCAGGCGGTAAAAGCGGTGATGGATGACCACACCTGCGCAGTGGTGGTGGAGCCGATTCAGGGCGAAGGCGGCGTGACGGCAGCGACGCCGGCGTTCCTGCAGGGGCTGCGCGAACTGTGCGATCAGCACCAGGCGCTGTTAGTCTTTGATGAAGTGCAGTGCGGAATGGGGCGTACCGGATCGCTGTTTGCCTATATGCACTATGGCGTAACCCCGGATATTCTCACCAGCGCCAAAGCGCTGGGCGGCGGTTTCCCGGTCAGCGCCATGTTGACTACCCACGAGATCGCCAGCGCCTTCCATGCGGGTTCCCATGGCTCAACCTACGGCGGCAACCCGCTGGCCTGCGCGGTCGCCAACGCCGCTTTCGATCTGATCAATACCCCGGTGGTGCTGGATGGCGTGAACGCCAAACGCGAACTGTTCGTCAAACACCTGCAGCAGCTGGATGCCGAGTTTGATCTGTTCAGTGATATTCGCGGGATGGGCCTGCTGATTGGCGCCGAACTCAAGCCGCAGCACAAGGGCCGCGCGCGTGATTTCCTCTATGCCGCCGCGGACGCCGGCGTCATGGTGCTTAACGCCGGGCCGGACGTGATGCGTTTTGTTCCCTCGCTGATCATCGAAGAGCAGAATATTGCCGAGGGGATGGCACGCTTTGCCCAGGCCGTGGCAAAGGTGATTAACGGCTGATCTTCCGCAGCCAGATGCCGTGATGCGGCCGCTGACGCCATGCCACTGACGAAATGGTGTGCATGGTGTTCAGATGGCCCAGAATGCGTTGCAGATGCTGCTCCAGGGTGCTTAACGGACCGATCGGCACCTCGCTTTCCGGTGACTCCATAATATTGACATCCCCTGCGCTGCCGGGGCCATCGCTGTCCAGCCGCTGCTGACAGCGCTGCAGGGCAATCTCACAGGATTCGAGATAGCGCTGGGCAAGATCCGGGGTGAGCATCGTATGCTCCCGGGCCAGAGTGGTCATGGCGTTGATGTGTTCGACGATAAACTGGCTGTGCGTCACCCATAGCTTCATATCTTCCAGGTAGTGGGTATTAAACCCGGGCTCCTGCATCGCCTGATTCAGGGAGTTGTAGAGCGCGTTGTGCGCCTGATTGACGCGCATGCGTTGGTAGGCCAGCGCGGGCGCTTTGGGGTCGGGGCTGAGGATCAGGCGAATCGCCTGCTGGTCGGCCTCCAGCGCATCGTGGGCGTTTTTTTTCAGCAGGCCGCTCTGCCACTGCGGCCACAGCCAGACCATCCCGCCGAAGGCGATCAGGCAGCCGATCAGCGTATCGATCAGCCGGGCGATAATAAACTGTTCGCCGTTGAGCGTCAGCAGCTGCAGGGTATATACCGCCGTCACCGTAAACCCCACCATCGCCCAGCCATAGTGTTTGCGGATGATCAGATAGCTGAGCAGGGTGATCAGCAGCATCCCGCTCAGGGTATAGCTCTCCGGAACGTGAAAGTGCAAGGTCAGCCCGGCGATGATCAGGCCGGCGAGCGTCCCCGCCGCCCGGTGGACAATACGAACCCGCGTGGCGCCATAGCCGTTCTGTGTCACGAAGAGGACGGTCATCAGGATCCAGTAGGGCTTCGGCAAATGCAGGGCGTTGCCCATCAGGCTGGCGATGCTCAGCATCACGCTGATGCGGGCGGCGTTGCGCAGCGCGGGCGACTTCAGCGACAGATAGTTCTTTAGCGCGGGAAACAACGGTAAACGACGCTCTTTGTCAGCCATCAGATCCCGGGCATACAGCGGGCGCTGGGTATGCAGCACCCGGGCGATGCGGCTGAAGTGCCAGGCGCAGAAGTGGCCGACCGGGTTGTCCGGATGCTGGTGGGCGATCTTTTCCAGGGCGCCGATCTGTTTATCCATCTGGAAACGCTGCGGAAAACGATGATAGAGCATGTCATCCGCCAGCACCCGCAGGCGGGCGGCGACGGTCTGCGCATTCCAGCGGATCACCGCTTCGGCATGGCTGCGCTCAACCAGCTTTTGCACCTCTTCCGGCTGATGCAGGCTGACCGAAATATGCTCCTGTAGATCCAGCCCCATCTGGAACGCCCGCAGAAGACGTTTGTGGTCGTTACGTTGGTTGGCGGCCAGCATATGCATCTGCTGATAGCACTGGGTGATTAAATCGACCACCTTCTGCTGGCGGATGAGCAGCGGCGGCAGGGCGGTCGAGGGATCGGTATGCTGGGTCAACAGGCTATATTTGGCTTCGCAATAATTGGCCAGTTCCCGGTAGAGCAGACTGAGCGACTCCCGCAGCGGCTGTTCGCGCCACAGCCAGAACCAGAACCAGTTAAACACGCCGTACCATAGCGTGCCGAAGGCGTAGATCAACAGCGGCTCCCAGACGGGCATATTGCCCGCCAGGCTCAGGGTAAAGATGGCGGCGATCAGCGACGCGGGCAGCAGGCGCGCGTGCAGCGAACTGATTTCCGCGGTGACGCCGAGCAATAGCGCCAGGCCGCTGAGAATAAGCGGCAAAGGTATGGTCTGGGCGAGCAGCAGCTGCACCACCAGGCTGCATCCGGCAAACAGACAGCCGCCGATAATCAGACGCTTAAAAAAGCGCTTATGCGGAGTGTCGAGACCGGCGATGTTGCAGCAGGCGGGAACTAAGGAAAACAGGAGCCCCTGCTGGAGATGGCCGAGCAGAAGACCGATGGCCACAGGCAGACACAGCACCAGCGTTTGCCGCAGTGCATAGTTGACTTCCGGGTGGTAAATCAGCCTGCGCCACATGAGGGAAAAACAAAAACGGCGTACTGCAGGAGCAATACGCCGCTTAGCAACTTAACGGGTGCCGTAGACGACGATAGTTTTACCGTGGGCGGAAATCAGGTTCTGATCTTCCAGCATTTTCAAAATACGGCCAACGGTTTCACGAGAGCAGCCGACGATCTGACCAATTTCCTGACGGGTAATTTTAATTTGCATACCGTCCGGGTGGGTCATGGCATCGGGTTGCTTCGCCAGGTTCAGCAGCGTCTGGGCGATACGGCCCGTCACGTCGAGGAAGGCGAGGTTGCCCACTTTCTCAGACGTCACCTGCAGACGGCGAGCCATTTGCGAAGAGAGACGCATCAGAATGTCCGGGTTCACCTGGATCAGCTGACGGAATTTCTTATAAGAGATCTCGGCCACTTCACATGCGGTTTTCGCCCGTACCCAGGCGCTACGCTCCTGACCCTCTTCAAACAGGCCTAATTCACCGATGAAATCGCCCTGGTTGAGGTAGGAGAGGATCATCTCTTTACCTTCTTCATCCTTGATGAGTACAGCCACGGAGCCTTTAACGATGTAGTACAGCGTTTCTGCTTTCTCACCCTGGTGGATCAGCGTGCTCTTTGATGGGTACTTATGAATGTGGCAATGAGACAAGAACCATTCAAGGGTAGGGTCTGTTTGCGGTTTGCCAAGCACCATGCGCGGTTATCCTCTGTTATAAGCTATCTCCGGGCGCCGACACTACACGGCGTCCGGGCATGCAATCGTATTGTTTCCCTATACCTGGGAAGCTGGCTGATGATTTTTCGACAGCCTGTAATGTGAACTCCTCTGCATACATGCAGTACATCAATGTATTACTGTAGCATCCAGACTGTTTTAGCATAGCTTTCGCCGCATGTCTCCTGGTGTCTCGCTTCAGCATGACGCAGGTCGCCTTCCGTTGCGAGAATTGTTATGTGCGCGTAATCTGACAGGAATATTGCGATACTGGAGTTAAATTTTATGCAAGCGCGTGTGAAATGGGTTGAAGGGTTAACCTTTATCGGGGAGTCCGCGTCAGGACACCAGATTCTGATGGATGGCAACTCCGGAGATAAGGCGCCCAGCCCGATGGAGATGGTGCTGATGGCGGCGGGCGGTTGCAGTGCGATCGATGTGGTCTCCATTTTGCAAAAAGGTCGTCACGACGTGACCAACTGCGAAGTGAAGCTGACCTCTGAGCGTCGGGAAGAGGCGCCGCGCCTGTTCACGCATATTAATCTGCACTTTATCGTCACCGGTAAGGCGCTGAAAGATGCCGCAGTCTCCCGCGCGGTGGATCTGTCGGCAGAGAAATACTGCTCGGTGGCGCTGATGCTGGAAAAAGCGGTGAAGATCACCCACTCCTATGAAGTGATCGAGGCGTAGTCTTCGCCTGCTGATGTGAATGATCTCAACCCCGGCCTGGCCGGGGTTTTTTCTGTTAGCCGATCTTTCGGCCTTCCATCAGACGCTCGACCAGCGGCGCCATAATAAGCTCCATCGCCAGCCCCATTTTACCGCCCGGCACCACCAGGGTGTTCATGTGCGAAATAAACGAGCCCTGTAGCATCGCCAGCAGCCAGGGGAAGTCGATGTTCTGCAGATTGCGGAAATGGATCACCACAAAGCTCTCGTCCAGAGAGGGGATCGCTTTCGCGGCAAACGGGTTGGAGGTGTCCACCGTCGGCACGCGCTGGAAGTTGATGTGGGTGCGGGAAAACTGCGGGGTGATGAAGTTAATGTAATCTTCCATCGATCGGACGACGGAGTCCATCACCGCCTCCCGGGAGTGGCCGCGTTCGCTGGTGTCGCGAATGAGTTTCTGGATCCACTCCAGGTTAACGATAGGCACGACCCCGACCAGCAGGTCGACATGGCTGGCGACATCATGCTGCGGCGTGACAACCCCGCCGTGCAGCCCCTCATAGAACAGCACGTCCGTCGGCTCCGGCAGCGGCTGCCATGGGGTGAAGGTTCCCGGCACCTGATTCCACGGCACGGCTTCGTCATAGGTGTGCAGGTATTTACGCGACTGGCCTTTGCCATGGCGGCCATAGTCGACAAAGGTCTGCTCCAGCAGGCCGAAGTCGTTCGCCTCCGGGCCAAAGTAGCTGATATGTTTGCCCTGATCCCGCGCTTTGCGGATCGCCATGTCCATTTCCGGGCGGGTGTAGCGATGAAAGCTGTCGCCTTCCACCTCCGCGGCGTGCAGATTTAGCTGCGCGAAGATTTTGCGAAAGGCGAGGCTGGTGGTGGTAGTGCCCGCGCCGCTGGAGCCCGTGACGGCGATCACCGGATGTTTGGCAGACATAACAACTCCCTGGTTAAACGATGTAGTGGCGTCGCCTTAGCCGTTAAACAGGGCGCGCGGCATAATATTGACCGTCTCATGCAGTTCCGACCACACGAGGACCGCCTCTCCGCGTTTCAGCTGCTGTTTTACATCGGCGACTTTATCGGCAAGTGAACGTTCATGTTCACCATAATCGGTGCCTTCGCGTAACACAAAGCTTTCAATCAGGTTATCCAGCGTTTCGGGATCCAGATCCTGCCAGGGAATAATCATACGGGAACCTCCAGCCAGCGGTTTAACCAGTCGGGAATGCGTCTTTCCAGCCACATCTCCGGTTTACGCAGGGTGCCGCCGACGAAGCCGACGTGGCCGCCTTGTTCAGTCAATTGATACTCAACGTTCGCCGGCAGTTGCTCCTGCGGGGGAATGGAGTGGTGGTCCATAAACGGGTCGTCTTTCGCATGGATGATGAGCGTCGGCTTAGTGATATCGCTGAGCCGCGGCATAGCGCTGCATTGCCGGTAATAATCCAGCGCATCGGCGAAACCATGGATTTTGGCGGTGATCATGTCGTCAAATTCCCGGATGCGGCGCATCCCTTTGAGCTGGCGTAAATCGACGGGCAGCGAGCCAGGATACGCTTTCAACTTACGTGAGGCGTTGGCTTTTAACAGATTGAGCAGATAGCGCTGATAAACTCGCGAGAAGCCCTTATCCATATGATAGCTGCAGGCTTCCAGCATGAAAGGCGCGGAAACGATCACCGCCGCATCCAGCGGGCAGCGGTCGCCTTCTTCTGCCAGCAGGCAGCCCAGCATGTTGCCGCCCAGCGAATAGCCGACGGCGGCGGTCGGCGCGGGGCCAAACTCGCGCTGCAGCCAGTGGAGAAACCAGGTGCCATCTTCCGTTTCGCCGGAGTGATAGATGCGGTGATTGCGGTTAGGTTCGCCGCTGCAGCCGCGAAAGTGCATGACCACGCCCAGCCAGCCGCGCTGCATCGCCGCGTGGATCAGGCCATGGGCATACGGGCTGTGCAGACTTCCTTCCAGACCATGAAAGACGACGAGGCGCGGCTTGTGGCGCGCCTGGTGCGGGTCTTCGCTCCAGGCGAGATCGACAAAATCGCCGTCCGGCAGCTCAAGGCGCTGCCAGTGCGGGGTAAAGCGCAATTTACGGCGGATCAGCCGCGGCAGCATGGTTTGCAGATGACGATTGCCCACGCCGCGCATGGGATGGAACTCACGCGAATCGTTTTCGGGGGGCGTCATGTCTGTGGGGATGATTTCAACCATAGCACCAGAATAATTAATAAACGTGATGATGACTATACCGCGCAGGGCGCGCGGGAGTTAGCCAATATGTGGTCTTGTGGCCAATGACGCCCGGTGACACCGAAAACAAACCATTGATGTCATTGATGGCCTGAGCATGGGAATGGCAGAAACCCATTCTGCCCGCGCCGTCGCAGGCAGAATGATGAGGCGGCGTTAGCCTTCCTGAAGCATGCGCTCCAGCTGCTCTTGTGCCTCCAGCCAGGCCATTTCGCACTCTTCCAGCCCGGATTTCGCGCTGGCCTGCTGCTGCAGGCATTCAGTCAGTTCCGCTTTCCGCGAGGCGTCGTAGAGTTCGCTGTCGCCAAGTTTCTCTTCCGCACTGGCCAGCTGCGCGTTGAGCTTGTCCATCTCTTTCTCCAGACGGGCGATCTCTTTGCGCAGCGGTTGGGTCTGGCTGCGCAGCTCCGCTTCCCGACGCTTCTGGTCTTTGCGCGCTTGCGCGCTGTTGCCGCTCTCTTTTGGCGCGTCGCCGCTCTGGGACTCCTGTTTTTGCGAGTCGCTGAGCCACTGCTGATAATCGTCCAGATCGCCGTCGAACGGTTCGACTTTGCCATCGTGGACAAGGTACAGATCGTCGGTGGTGGAGCGGATCAGGTGGCGATCGTGCGATACGACCACCAGTGCCCCTTCAAAGTCGATCAGCGCTTCGGTTAAGGCCTGACGCATATCGAGGTCGAGATGGTTGGTCGGTTCGTCGAGCAGCAGCAGGTTAGGGCGCTGCCAGACGATCAGGGCCAGCACCAGACGCGCCTTTTCTCCACCGGAGAAGCGGCGGGTCTCTTCGCTGACCTTATCCCCCTGGAAACCAAAGCCGCCAAGATAATCGCGCAGCTTCTGCTCCAGCTCCTGCGGCGCCAGGCGCGCCAGGTGCTGCAGCGGCGACTCATCGGCGCGCAGGAACTCCAGCTGATGCTGGGCGAAGTAGCCGAGCTTGATGCCTTTGGCGAGGCCGATCTCGCCGCTCACGGGCTGGAGTTCGCCAGCCAGCAGCTTAATCAGCGTCGATTTCCCTGCGCCGTTGCGGCCCAGCAGGCCGATACGCGACCCCGGCACCAGATTGAGCTTAATGGAGTCGAGGATAATACGCTCGCCATAGCCGGCGCTGACTTTCTCCATCTTCAGCAGCGGGTTTGGCAGGCTCTCCGGCTGGCGGAAGCTGAAGTGGAACGGGTTATCCACGTGCGCCGGGGCGATGAGTTCCATCCGCTCCAGCATTTTAATTCGGCTCTGCGCCTGCTTGGCTTTGGTGGCTTTGGCGCGGAAGCGATCGATATAGCTTTGCAGATGCGCGACACGCTGCTGCTGGCTTTCGTACATCGCCTGCTGCTGAGCGAGCCGGGTGGCGCGCTGCACTTCAAACGAGCTGTAGTTGCCGGTGTACTCAAACATCGTCTGCTGTTCGATATGGATAATTTTGTCGACGATAGGATCGAGGAAATCGCGATCGTGGGAGATCAGGATCAGCGTCCCCGTGTAGCCCTTCAGCCACTTCTCCAGCCAGATCACCGCATCAAGGTCGAGGTGGTTAGTCGGTTCATCGAGGAGCAGCAGATCGGAGCGGCAGATCAGCGCCTGCGCGAGGTTTAGACGCATACGCCAGCCGCCTGAAAAATCGCTGACCGGCCGCTCAAGCTGTTCATTGCTGAAACCCAGGCCGTGCAGCAGGCTGGCGGCGCGGGAGCGGATGCTCCAGGCGTCGATGGCGTCCAGCTTGCCGTGGACGGTGGCGATGGCATGGCCGTCGTTGCGCTCGTTAGCCTGCTGGAGCGCGGCTTCCAGCTGGCGATATTCGCGATCGCCGTCAATGACATAATCGATTGCCGGCTGCGGCAGGGCCGGGGTTTCCTGATTCACCCAGGCCAGCTGCCAGTTGCCGGGAAAGGTCATACTGCCGCCGTCAGCGCTTATCTCGTTTTTCAAAAGCGATAGCAGCGTCGATTTCCCGCAGCCGTTTTTCCCCACCAGACCGACCTTCTGGCCAGGGTTGATGGTAGCGGTGGCGTTGTCCAGCAGGACGCGAACGCCGCGACGAATTTGTAACGAGGAGAAAACAATCATAAGGCGCCGTATGTTCAGACTATGTTAATTTGTCATTATGATAATGTAGTGTGGAAGCGAATCGCTTCACCGGGCCGCCATGGTAGCCCAAAACGAAGACGATACACAAAGTCATTCTGGCTGTGTCAAAACGCCAGGGCTGTGCAGGCCGCCAGAAGACCTACGGGAGGGGAATGATGTCTCAGACAGCGAAAGTGTT
This sequence comes from Klebsiella sp. M041, assembly GCF_059759695.1. Classification (NCBI taxonomy): domain Bacteria; kingdom Pseudomonadati; phylum Pseudomonadota; class Gammaproteobacteria; order Enterobacterales; family Enterobacteriaceae; genus Klebsiella; species Klebsiella sp. M041. Next base: position 10,052 of record NZ_JCAXWU010000016.1, on the reverse strand, counting down.
GCTGCTGTATGCCCACCCAGAATCTCAGGATTCCGTGGCCAACCGGGTTTTATTACAACCGGCCTTACAGTTGCCAAACGTCACCGTGCACGATCTCTACGCGCACTATCCGGATTTTTTTATCGATATTGCTCACGAACAGGACCTGCTGCGCCAGCATGAGGTGATCGTTTTCCAGCATCCTTTATATACCTGGAGCTGTCCGGCGCTGCTCAAGGAGTGGCTGGATCGTGTCTTAAGCCGCGGCTTCGCCAGCGGCGCCGGAGGGAACGAACTGGCGGGAAAGTACTGGCGCAGCGTGATCACCACCGGCGAACCTGAGAGCGCCTACCGTCGCGATGCGAATCGCTATCCGATGAACGATATTTTACGTCCTTTTGAACTGACCGCCGGCATGTGCCGTATGCACTGGATGAGCCCCATTATCGTCTACTGGGCCCGGCGGCAACAGCCAGAGGAGCTGCGCAGCCGCGCCCTGGCCTATCGGGACTGGCTGGCCAACCCCCTTGCCGCCGGAGGTGTCCATGGCGGGATTTGATTTGCTGCTGGCGGGGGTGCTGTTTTTGTTCGCGGCCGTTATCGCCGTCCCTCTGGCTTCAAGACTGGGGATTGGCGCGGTGCTGGGCTATCTGCTGGCCGGGATCGCCATAGGTCCGTGGGGGCTCGGGTTTATCAGCGATGTGGATGAAATTCTCCATTTCTCTGAACTCGGCGTGGTGTTTCTGATGTTTATCATCGGCCTGGAGCTCAATCCCGCCAAGCTATGGCGGCTGCGAAGCTCCATCTTCGGCGTTGGCGCGGCGCAGGTGATGCTCAGCGCGGCGATCCTCGGCGGTCTGTTGATGACGACAGGATTTTCATGGCAGGCGGCGGTGGTCGGCGGGATCGGCCTGGCGATGTCCTCTACCGCGATGGCACTGCAGCTGATGCGCGAGAAGGGAATGAGCCGCAGCGAATCAGGGCAGTTAGGCTTTTCGGTCCTGCTGTTTCAGGATCTGGCGGTGATCCCGGCGCTGGCGCTGGTGCCTCTGCTGGCGGGTTCCGCGGATGAGCATGTTAACTGGCTAACGGTCGGCATGAAGGTCCTGGCGTTTGCCGGGATGCTGATTGGCGGACGCTATTTACTGCGGCCGGTGTTCCGCTTTATCGCCAGCTCCGGGGTCAGGGAAGTGTTCACTGCCGCCACGCTGCTGCTGGTCCTTGGATCAGCCCTGTTTATGGAGGCGCTGGGGCTGTCGATGGCACTGGGTACCTTTATCGCCGGCGTGCTGCTGGCGGAAAGTGAGTATCGCCATGAACTGGAGATCGCCATCGATCCGTTCAAGGGGCTGCTGCTTGGGTTGTTCTTTATCTCCGTCGGTATGGCGCTGAACCTTGGCGTGCTGTACACCCATCTGCTGTGGGTGGCGGTGAGCGTGGCGGTGCTGGTGGCGGTAAAAATGCTGGTGCTCTATCTGCTGGCCCGTCTCTATGGCCTGCGGAGTTCCGAGCGTATGCAGTTTGCGGGCGTATTAAGCCAGGGCGGCGAGTTCGCGTTTGTTCTCTTTTCGCTGCCCGCTTCTCAGCGGTTGTTCCAGCACGACCAGATGGCGCTGCTGCTGGTGGCCGTCACCTTGTCGATGATGACCACGCCGCTGCTGATGAAAGGGATCGATAAGATACTGTCGCGACGCCTGAATCCAGCAGAGGATACCGATGAGGCGCCGTGGGTAGAGGACGATAAACCGCAGGTGATTATTGTTGGCTTTGGCCGTTTCGGCCAGGTCATCGGTCGCCTGCTGATGGCCAATAAGATGCGTATTACGGTGCTGGAGCGAGACATCAGCGCGGTGAATCTGATGCGCAACTATGGCTATAAAGTCTATTTTGGCGATGCCACCCAGCTGGAACTGCTGCGCTCGGCGGGGGCGGAGGAGGCGCAGTCGATCGTCATTACCTGTAATGAGCCGGAAGACACCATGCGGCTGGTGGAGATGTGTCAACAACACTTTCCACATCTGCACATCCTGGCGCGCGCTCGCGGGCGCGTCGAGGCGCATGAGCTTCTGCAGGCCGGCGTGACGCAGTTTTCCCGTGAGACTTTCTCCAGCGCGCTGGAGCTGGGGCGTAAAGCGCTCATCACCCTCGGGATGCATCCTCACCAGGCCCAGCGCGCGCAGCTGCACTTCCGACGCCTCGATATGCGAATGCTGCGTGAGTTAATGCCGGTGCATACTGATACGGTACAGATATCACGCGTGCGGGAAGCCCGGCGCGAACTGGAAGAGATTTTTCAGCGCGAAATGCAGAAAGAGAGCCGGCAGCTGGACGGCTGGGACGAGTTTGAATAAAGGTAAATCATATGGCAGTACGTAAACGTTTTATTGCCGGGGCGAAATGTCCGGCGTGCCAGGCGCAGGATTCACTGGCGATGTGGCGTGAAAATAATGTCGATGTTGTTGAATGCGTTAAGTGCGGTCATCAGATGCGTGAGGCGGATAAAGAGGCCCGTGAGCATGTACGCAAAGAGGAGCAGGTGATTGGCATTTTTCATCCCGACTAGCGTTATCCGTCGGCTTTTTTTAAGCTAAAGGGTACACGGCAGCAGAATTCCGCTACAATCTGCGCCACTATTCTTCCCATCTCAGGAGATATCATGAAAGTAGCAAAAGACCTGGTGGTCAGCCTGGCCTATCAGGTACGTACAGAAGACGGTGTGTTGGTTGATGAGTCTCCGGTAAGCGCGCCGCTGGATTACCTGCACGGTCACGGCTCCCTGATTTCCGGCCTGGAAAACGCGCTGGATGGCCACGAAGTGGGCGACAAATTTGACGTAGCCGTTGGCGCTAACGACGCTTACGGTCAGTATGACGAAAACCTGGTGCAGCGTGTACCGAAAGACGTCTTCATGGGCGTTGATGAACTGCAGGTTGGCATGCGCTTCCTGGCGGAAACCGATCAGGGTCCGGTACCAGTAGAGATTACTGAAGTTGAAGACGACCACGTTGTGGTTGATGGCAACCACATGCTGGCAGGTCAGAACCTGAAGTTCAATGTGGAAGTTGTCGCCATCCGCGAAGCGACCGCTGAAGAGCTGGAGCACGGTCACGTGCACGGCGCGCATGGTCATGATCACGACCACGATCATGGTCACGATGGCTGCTGCGGCGGTCACGGTCACGACCACGATCATGGCCACGACCATGGTAAAGGCGGCTGCGGCGGCCACGGTGGCTGCGGTTGCCACTAATCTTCGCGCTTCGGCGCGAAGACAACAAAAAAGCGGGGAGACCCGCTTTTTTTACGCCTCAATAATGCGGCGGCGGCGTCTCTTCGGCCTGGGAGGCGATATGGGAGGGTTGGGTCGCCTTCAGCTTCTCGATCATCAGACGCATATGCTCGCGCATCTTCGCCATCTCAATCTCGTGGGCGGTCACGGTTTTATTGAGGTCTTCGATGGTGATTTCCTGAAACGCCAGCCGGCTTTCCAGCTCCGCAAGGCGCGTTTCTAATGTGCTATCGTGCATGGGTAACCTCTTTAGTCTGATCCTGCGGGCGGATTCTACTTAAGTTTCCCCCGGCGCGCAGCATCGCTGCGTCCTACAGGAAACTTATTCATACAAAAATAGTCCTAAAAGTGGCGATATTCAGGAACGTCCGTATGTAGATTTTAACGGCGACGTTCTATAGTACGTTTTTTGCTTTTTACGATAACCCTGGGGTGAGAGGCCCCGGCCCTGGAGAAATGGATGAAATCACTGTTTAAAGTAACGCTGCTGGCGACCACAATGGCCGTCGCCCTGAATGCACCGCTGACCTTTGCTGCAGATACCGCGGCGAAAGCAGCCCCGGCGGCTGAGAGTAAATCGGCATTTAAAAATGACGATCAGAAATCGGCCTATGCGCTGGGCGCGTCCCTGGGGCGTTACATGGAAAACTCCCTGAAAGAACAAGAAAAACTCGGCATTAAGCTGGATAAAGCCCAGCTGATCGCCGGCGTACAAGACGCGTTTGCCGATAAGAGCAAACTGTCCGACCAGGAGATCGAACAGACTCTGCAGGCCTTTGAAACGCGCGTGAAGACCGCGGCTCAGCAGAAAATGGAAAAAGACGCCACTGAGAACGAAACCAAAGGTAAAGCTTTCCGTGACAGCTTTGCCAAAGAGAAGGGCGTGAAAACGTCGAAAACTGGCCTGCTGTATAAAGTCGAGAAAGAAGGCACTGGCGATGCGCCGAAAGACAGCGACACCGTGGTGGTTAACTACAAAGGTACGCTGATCGACGGCAAAGAGTTTGATAACTCTTATACCCGCGGCGAGCCGCTCTCTTTCCGTCTCGACGGGGTGATCCCGGGCTGGACTGAAGGCCTGAAGAACATCAAGAAAGGCGGCAAAATCAAGCTGGTCATTCCGCCAGATCTGGCCTACGGCAAAACCGGCGTCCCGGGCATCCCGGCCAACTCTACGCTGGTCTTTGATGTAGAGCTGCTGGATATCAAACCGGCGCCGAAGGCAGATGCTCAGCCGGAAGCCGCTGGCGATGCGAAAGCCGCGGACGCGAAAGCTGACGCTAAGAAGTAATCGGGTTCAGGCCGCCGTCTCGTCAGAGGCGGCGGCTTTTTTATTGAGCGCAGATATAATTAAAACTGGAAAGATCCTCAGGCGCTGTATTACTTTAGATAGCTTAATAATGATGATGAGCCTGCCCTGACAATAACGACAGGCTCCTGAAAAGGAGTGCTTTTTTTCATGTCCAGGTCGCTTTTAACCAACGAAACCAGCGAGCTTGACCTGCTGGATCAACGTCCCTTTGACCAGACCGATTTCGATATTCTTAAATCTTATGAAGCGGTGGTGGACGGGTTGGCGATGCTCATCGGTTCGCACTGTGAAATCGTGCTGCATTCTTTGCAGGATCTGAAATGCTCTGCCATCCGTATCGCCAATGGTGAACATACCGGCCGCCAAATCGGTTCACCGATTACCGATCTTGCGCTGCGCATGCTGCACGATATGACGGGCGCCGATAGCAGCGTTTCCAAATGCTACTTTACCCGCGCCAAAAGCGGCGTCCTGATGAAGTCGGTGACGATTGCCATCCGCAACCGCGATCACCGGGTGATTGGTCTGCTGTGCATCAATATGAATCTGGATGTGCCTTTTTCCCAGATCATGAGCACCTTTATTCCGCCAGAAACGCCCGAGGTTAACTCGCCGGTAAACTTTGCTTCCTCGGTTGACGATCTGGTCGCCCAGACTCTGGAATTCACCATCGAAGAGGTGAATGCCGATCGCAGCGTGTCCAACAATGCTAAAAACCGTCAAATCGTGCTGAATCTCTACGAGAAAGGGATCTTCGATATTAAAGACGCCATTAACCAGGTGGCCGATCGTCTGAACATCTCCAAGCACACCGTCTACCTCTATATTCGCCAGTTCAAAAGCGGCGATTTCCAGGGGCTGGATAAGTAATGCGTTTTGCCCTCACGGTGACCGGCCCTGCCTATGGCACGCAGCAGGCGAGCAGCGCCTGGCAATTTGCTCAGGCCGTGCTGCAGGAAGGCCATGAGCTGGCGTGCGTTTTTTTCTATCGCGAAGGCGTGCTTAACGCTAACCAGCTGACGGCGCCCGCCAGCGATGAGTTCGATCTGGTGCGCGGGTGGCAATCCCTCCACGATGAGCACGGCGTCGCGCTGCATATCTGCGTGGCGGCCGCCCTGCGTCGTGGCGTAACGGACGAGCGCGAAGCGCAGCAGCTCGCTCTGCCTGGCCATAATCTGCAGCCGGGTTTTACGTTGAGCGGACTTGGCGCGCTGGCGGAAGCGGCGCTTACTTGCGATCGGATGGTACAGTTTTGATGAAACGTGTGGCTTTCGTTTTTTCCTCCGCGCCGCACGGCAGCGCCGCCGGCAGGGAAGGCCTCGACGCCTTATTAGCCACCTCCGCCCTCACCGACGAGATTGGCGTATTTTTCGTGGGCGACGGCGTGTTTCAGCTGTTGCCCGCTCAGCGGCCTGGCGCTGTGCTGGCCCGCGATTACATCGCCACTTTTAAACTGCTGTCGCTATATGATATCGACCAGTGCTGGCTGTGCGCCGAGTCGGCGCGAGAGCGCGGCCTGGACCCCGCGACACCGTGGGTGGTGGATGTCGAATGCCTGGCGCCGGATGCCCTGCGCGCCCGTCTGCATGAATTTGATGTGATTTTGCGTTTCTGAGGCCCCCATGCTCCATACGCTCAGTGTTTCTCCCTGGCATGCCGATATCGCAGCAATGCTTCGCTTGATGGAGCAGGGTGACGATCTGTTACTGCTGTCTGATGGCGTCGCGGCGGCTATCGCCGGCGGTCGCTTCCTTGAGATCCTGCAATCCGCCCCCATAACCCTTTACGTGCTGCAAGACGACGTTGACGCCCGCGGGCTAACTGGTCAAATTGCGGACAGTGTCGGCAGGGTTAGCTATACTGATTTCGTCAGACTCACAGTCAAACATGCCGGTCAGTTGGCCTGGTGATGGCGGGATCGTTGTATATTTCTTGACACCTTTTCGGCACCGCCCTAAAATTCTGCGTCCTCATAATATATGAGGCGATTTATTACGTGTTTACGAAGCAAAAGCTAAAACCAGGAGCTATTTAATGGCAACAATTAACCAGCTGGTACGCAAACCACGCGCGCGCAAAGTTGCAAAGAGCAACGTGCCAGCGCTGGAAGCCTGCCCGCAGAAACGTGGCGTATGTACTCGCGTATATACCACCACTCCTAAGAAACCGAACTCCGCACTGCGTAAAGTTTGCCGTGTGCGTCTGACTAACGGTTTCGAAGTCACCTCCTACATCGGTGGTGAAGGTCACAACCTGCAGGAGCACTCCGTGATCCTGATCCGTGGCGGTCGTGTTAAAGACCTTCCGGGTGTTCGTTACCACACCGTTCGTGGTGCGCTTGACTGCTCCGGCGTTAAAGACCGTAAGCAGGCTCGCTCCAAGTACGGCGTGAAGCGTCCTAAGGCTTAATGGTTCTCCGTTAAGTAAGGCCAAACTGATTTATCTTAATGTCATACTAAACTCTTAGAGTTTTGGACAATCCTGAATTAACAACGGAGTATTTCCATGCCACGTCGTCGCGTCATTGGTCAGCGTAAAATTCTGCCGGATCCGAAGTTCGGATCAGAACTGCTGGCTAAATTTGTCAATATCCTGATGGTAGATGGTAAAAAATCTACTGCAGAAACTATCGTATACAGCGCGCTGGAGACCCTGGCTCAGCGTTCTGGTAAATCTGAACTGGAAGCCTTCGAAGTTGCGCTCGAAAACGTGCGCCCGACTGTCGAAGTTAAGTCCCGCCGCGTAGGTGGTTCTACTTATCAGGTTCCAGTTGAAGTTCGTCCGGTCCGTCGTAATGCCCTGGCAATGCGTTGGATCGTTGAAGCTGCTCGTAAACGCGGTGATAAATCCATGGCTCTGCGCCTGGCGAACGAACTCACTGATGCTGCAGACAACAAAGGTACTGCAGTTAAGAAACGTGAAGACGTTCACCGTATGGCCGAAGCCAACAAGGCGTTCGCTCACTACCGTTGGTAATCCCTTCGGAGTCATAGTCACCAGGCGGGCGCTTCAGATGAGTCGCCCGCTCTGGATAACTTAACTGAACGCCTAAAGAAATAAACGAGGAATCAAATGGCTCGTACAACACCCATCGCACGCTACCGTAACATCGGTATCAGTGCGCACATCGACGCCGGTAAAACCACTACTACCGAACGTATTCTGTTCTACACCGGTGTAAACCACAAAATCGGTGAAGTTCATGACGGCGCCGCTACCATGGACTGGATGGAGCAGGAGCAGGAACGTGGTATCACCATCACTTCCGCTGCGACTACTGCATTCTGGTCTGGTATGGCTAAGCAGTATGAACCGCACCGTGTAAACATCATCGACACCCCGGGGCACGTTGACTTCACTATCGAAGTAGAACGTTCCATGCGTGTTCTTGATGGTGCGGTAATGGTTTACTGCGCAGTTGGTGGTGTTCAGCCGCAGTCTGAAACCGTATGGCGTCAGGCAAACAAATATAAAGTTCCGCGCATCGCGTTCGTTAACAAAATGGACCGCATGGGCGCTAACTTCCTGAAAGTTGTTGGTCAGATCAAAACCCGTCTGGGCGCGAACCCGGTTCCGCTGCAGCTGGCAATTGGTGCTGAAGAAGGTTTCACCGGCGTTGTTGACCTGGTGAAAATGAAAGCCATCAACTGGAACGATGCAGACCAGGGCGTAACCTTCGAATACGAAGATATCCCGGCTGACATGCAGGATCTGGCTGACGAATGGCACCAGAACCTGATCGAGTCCGCAGCTGAAGCTTCTGAAGAGCTGATGGAAAAATACCTGGGTGGTGAAGAACTGACTGAAGAAGAGATCAAAAAAGCTCTGCGTCAGCGCGTTCTGAACAACGAAATCATCCTGGTAACCTGTGGTTCTGCGTTCAAGAACAAAGGTGTTCAGGCGATGCTGGATGCGGTAATTGACTACCTGCCATCCCCTGTTGACGTTCCGGCGATCAACGGCATCCTGGACGACGGTAAAGATACTCCGGCTGAGCGTCACGCAAGCGACGACGAGCCGTTCTCTGCACTGGCGTTCAAAATCGCTACTGACCCGTTCGTGGGCAACCTGACCTTCTTCCGCGTGTACTCCGGTGTGGTTAACTCTGGTGATACCGTACTGAACTCCGTGAAAGCTGCACGTGAGCGTTTCGGTCGTATCGTACAGATGCACGCTAACAAACGTGAAGAGATCAAAGAAGTTCGCGCGGGCGACATCGCTGCTGCAATCGGTCTGAAAGACGTAACTACTGGTGACACCCTGTGTAACCCGGATGCGCCGATCATTCTGGAGCGTATGGAATTCCCTGAGCCGGTAATCTCCATCGCCGTTGAGCCGAAAACCAAAGCTGACCAGGAAAAAATGGGTCTGGCTCTGGGTCGTCTGGCTAAAGAAGACCCGTCTTTCCGCGTATGGACTGACGAAGAGTCTAACCAGACCATTATCGCCGGTATGGGTGAGCTGCACCTCGACATCATCGTTGACCGTATGAAGCGTGAATTCAACGTTGAAGCGAACGTCGGTAAACCTCAGGTTGCTTACCGTGAAGCAATTCGCGCGAAAGTTACCGATATCGAAGGTAAACACGCCAAGCAGTCTGGTGGTCGTGGTCAGTACGGTCACGTTGTGATCGACATGTACCCGCTGGAGCCGGGCTCTAACCCGAAAGGTTACGAGTTCATCAACGACATCAAAGGTGGTGTAATTCCTGGCGAATACATCCCGGCCGTTGATAAAGGCATCCAGGAACAGCTGAAAGCTGGTCCGCTGGCAGGTTACCCGGTAGTTGATATGGGTATCCGTCTGCACTTCGGTTCTTACCACGACGTTGACTCCTCTGAGCTGGCGTTTAAACTGGCTGCGTCTATTGCCTTTAAAGAAGGCTTTAAGAAAGCAAAACCAGTTCTGCTTGAGCCGATCATGAAGGTTGAAGTAGAAACTCCGGAAGAGAACACTGGTGACGTTATCGGTGACTTGAGCCGTCGTCGCGGTATGCTGCGCGGTCAGGAATCCGAAGTAACCGGCGTTAAGATCCACGCTGAAGTACCGCTGTCCGAAATGTTCGGTTATGCAACTCAGCTGCGTTCTCTGACCAAAGGTCGTGCATCATACACCATGGAATTCCTGAAGTATGATGATGCGCCGAACAACGTTGCTCAGGCCGTTATTGAAGCCCGTGGTAAATAATCCACAGGATTAAAACCTAAGTCCCGTGCTCTCTCCGAAGGGGAGAGCACTATAGTAAGGAATATAGCCGTGTCTAAAGAAAAATTTGAACGTACAAAACCGCACGTCAACGTTGGTACTATCGGCCACGTTGACCATGGTAAAACTACCCTGACTGCTGCCATCACTACCGTTCTGGCTAAAACCTACGGTGGTTCCGCTCGCGCATTCGACCAGATCGATAACGCGCCGGAAGAAAAAGCTCGTGGTATCACCATCAACACCTCTCACGTTGAATATGACACC
>NZ_JCAXWU010000015.1:0-163731 GCF_059759695.1 Klebsiella sp. M041 | reverse complement strand
CAGTTGGTGATTTTGAACTTTTGCTTTGCCACGGAACGGTCTGCGTTGTCGGGAAGATGCGTGATCTGATCCTTCAACTTAGCAAAAGTTCGATTTATTCAACAAAGCCGATGGACAGCACCAGCAGAAAAATTTGGCATACTCTGTACTATTTTTTCTGTTCCGGTTTTCCTCTCTTTATTGCTTGTAAGTCGGCGCTCACTTGTTGTGTTTGCATCAAGACTGCGTTTTTTTCGTCAGTTAAATGATAAACAGGGCGCTCGATCAAACAATAGCGTTCATTTAAAACAGGTGGCAGTAAATAAGAAATTAATAACCGAATTACAACAAGCCCTGCGACACATTTACGGTAATTTCTGGCCCCGCAAACTCCGCATCCTGCTGATTACCGGCAGCATCGCCGACGTCGAACAGCTGACCCCAAAACTCACCCAGGAACTCTGGCAGGAAGACCGGGGGACATTGCTGCTGTGGGGCGGCGACCCGGCGGCACCGGTGGACGCCGCCTGGTTCGCCGCGCTGCGAAAGCTGCGCCGTCGCCCGGCGGACGGTATGGTGTGGGTGACCTCAGCTTTTGACTCTGTTCCCGGTGCGGATGGCGATATGCCCGCCGCATCACTCACTTCTGATGCGACGGATGCGCTGGCCCATGCCCTGAGCGGTCGTTATGAGGCCCTGGGCTGGCGGCTGCCGCTGTATGTCTGGTCGCTGCACGGGCGCGGCGGGGAACAGGCTGGCCGGACAACCCAGCCGGTGGGCTGCCTGCTGTCAGCGGGATGTGCGCCTGACGCGCTGGCCCGCCAGCTGAACGGGCTGATACCGGCGCTCACCGCGCAGGGCATTCAGCAGATTTGCGACAGACCGCAGCATCATTTTCTGCTCACCCTGGCCGACCAACTGACCCGCGGGCCGGAAAGCCTGACCGGTCCCCTGTCCGTGCTGCTTAATCCGTACCGTCCGCTGCCGCTGGCGGGGGTGGTGTTCAGCGCCCCCTCTGCCGGGGCGCAGCGCAGCGTTGCCCACCACTGGAGCCGGGATAACCGCTGGGACGCCATCCCGGAATCCCCGCTGGCGTTACCGGCAGGCCTGCGTGCGCGTAAACCGGGCGTCAGCGGGGCGCAGATGGCGGGCGTGAGCATTGCGGTGCTGATGGCGCTGTGGGCCGCCTCAATGACCGTCTCCTTTATCACTAACCGCAGCCAGGTGGCGCAGGCGCAGCAGCAGGTTCAGCCGCTTTCAGCGGAGAAACAGCCGCTGACGGTCCGTCTGCATGCCCTGTCTGAACTGCAGAAAACCCTTGCCCGGCTGGAATACCGGTCACAGCACGGAGCACCCTGGTACCTCCGCGCTGGCCTCAGCCAGAATGATGACCTGCTGGCGGCGCTTCTGCCGCGCTATGGCGAAAGCGCCTTACCGCTGCTGCGTGATGCGACGGCGCGCCATCTGGAAGGGCAACTGAACGCCTTTGTGCAGCTTCCGCCGGACAGTCCGCTTCGCGAGAAGAGGGCAAAAACGGCTTACGACCAGTTAAAACTGTACCTGATGCTCTCGCGCCCTGAGAGGATGGACGCGTCCTGGTTTGCCACCACGCTGATGCAGGACTGGTCGCAGCGCTCAGGCATCGCCGACGCCGTCTGGCAGGGCAGCGGCCCTTCGCTACTGGCATTTTACGCTGCCAGCCTGGCGTCGCATCCGCAGTGGCGTCTGCCTGTCGATGACGGTCTGGTCAGCCAGGCGCGCACACGGTTAATTCGCCAACTGGGCCAGCGCAACAGTGAGTCCACGCTTTATCAGAAGATGCTCGCGCAGGTGGCGAATCAGTATGCGGACTTGCACCTGGCGGACATGACCGGCGACACCGACGCGTCGCGCCTGTTCACCACCGATGAGGTGGTGCCGGGGATGTTTACCCGTCAGGCCTGGGAGCAGGCCGTACAGCCGGCCATTGAGAAAGTGGTCGCGGAACGCCGCGATGAAATGGACTGGGTGCTGAGCGACGCGAAGCAGCCTGCCGCGCAGTCGGCGTCGCCGGAAGCTTTGCGAGTCCGGCTGGCGGAGCGTTATTTCGCTGATTTCAGCGGCGCCTGGCTGGATTTTCTCAACAGCTTACGCTGGCAGCGCGTGGAGACCCTCTCCGATGCCATCGACCAGCTGACCCTGATGGCCGATGTGCGCCAGTCGCCGCTGGTGGCGCTGATGAACACCCTGAGCATGCAGGGGCGAACCGGCCAGACCGGGGAAGCTATTGCCGATTCGCTTGTCAAATCAGCGAAAAATCTGTTTAACCGCGACGGGCAGTCCGCCATCGACCAGCAGGGTGGCGTGCGCGGTCCTCTGGATGCCACCTTCGGGCCCGTACTGGCGCTGCTGGACAATCGCGACGGCGGGGCGTCCACCAGCCGTCTTAGCCTGCAGACCTTCCTGACCCGCGTCACCCAGGTGCGTCTGCGCCTGCAGCAGGTCACCAACGCCACCGACCCGCAGGCGATGACGCGCCTGCTTGCGCAGACGGTGTTCCAGGGCAAGGCTGTGGATCTAACCGAAACGCGCGACTACGGCAGCCTGGTGGCGGCGGGACTGGGCCAGCAGTGGAGTGGTTTTGGGCAGACGCTGTTTGTTCGCCCGATGGAGCAGGCCTGGCAGCAGGTGCTGACCCCGGCGGCGGAAAGTCTCAACGCCCAGTGGCGCAGCGCGGTGGTGGAGGACTGGAATAGCGCTTTTGGCGGTCGCTACCCCTTTAAAAATACCAGCAGTGAAGTTTCACTGCCGCTGCTGGCAAAATATCTCAATAGCGAGACCGGACGCATCGCCCGCTTTCTGCAGACCCGGCTGAACGGCGTGCTGCATAAAGAGGGGAGCCGCTGGATGGCGGACAGTATCAATGCCCAGGGGCTGACGTTTAACCCGGCCTTTCTGCAGGCGATGAATACCCTGAGCCATCTCTCCGACGTCGCGTTCGCCAACGGCGAAGCGGGATTGCATTTTGCGCTACGCCCCGGCACCGCGGATGGCGTGATGCAGACGGAGCTGGTCATCGACAGCCAGAAACTTGTCTACATGAACCAGATGCCGGCCTGGCGGCGGTTCAGCTGGCCCGCCGATACCGAAGCGCCGGGCGCCAGTCTGAGCTGGATCAGCACCCGGGCGGGCACCCGCCAGTATGCAGATCTTCAGGGGGCCTGGGGCTGGATCCGCCTGCTGGATAAGGCGGTGGTCAGCGCTTACCCCGGAACGAGCAGCAGCTGGAGCCTGAGCTGGAAAGCGCCGGATGGTCTGTCGCTGAACTACACCCTGCGCACCGAGTCGGGGGAAGGACCGCTGGCGCTGCTGGCCCTGCGAAACTTTACGCTACCGGAGACGATATTCAGCGTGCGCGCGCCTGCTGAGCGTGTTCCGCTGACCGACGATATACCCGGCGAAGAGGGATACTGAAACCGCCTCCCTCACTGATTGGCGTTGACCTGCGACGCCGGGCCGCCTCTGCTCATGGCCCCCGGCGGTAAACGAATCTGCCCGCGCAGCCATGCTGCGTGTCTCCCTGAAGACGAATAATGGAATAGTCATAATGGACGATTTAACCCTGCGATATTTTGACGCTGAAATGCGCTACCTGCGTGAGGCGGCAAAAGCGTTCGCGCAGGCTCACCCCGACCGGGCGGCGATGCTGGATCTCGATAAAGCCGGTACGCCGGACCCTTACGTTGAGCGCCTGTTTGAAGGCTTTGCCTTTTCCGTAGGTCGCTTGCGCGAAAAAATTGATGATGATCTGCCGGAGCTGACCGAGGGGCTGGTCAGCATGCTGTGGCCGCACTATTTGCGCACCATTCCGTCGTTATCGATCGTGGCGCTGACCCCAACGCTGCCGGCGATGAAGATGGTGGAAACGGTGCCCGCCGGGTTTGAAATAAGCTCCCGCCCACTGGGGCCGAAAAATACCGTGTGCCGGTACCGAACCACCCGCGATCTGACGCTTAATCCGCTGGCGATAGAGGAGGCGGTGATGACGGCGGAGCCGGACGGACGTTCGGTCCTGCGGCTACGCTTCACCTGTAGCGAGCTGGCAGACTGGTCGCAGACCGATCTCCGCCGCCTGCCGCTGTACCTGGGGGAAGACGCCGTTACCGGCAGCGCTCTTCATCTTTGGCTGACCCGACGCCAGGCCTCGCTGTACCTGCGCCTGCCAGGGCAGGCGGAGCGGGTAAGTCTGGACGGCTATTTTTCGCCGGGGGGATTTAGCGAGGAGGATCGTTTATGGCCGAAGGGGGAGAGCGCTTTCAGCGGCTATCAGTTGCTGCTCGAGTACTTCACCTTTCGCGAAAAATTTATGTTCGTGCAGCTAAATGGTCTGGAAAACATGACGCTACCGGCGGGGATAGCGCATTTCACGCTTGAGGTGGTGTTCAGCGAGGTCTGGCAAAGCGATTTGCCCGTCAGCGCAAGCAGCCTGCGCCTGCACTGTGTGCCGGTGATTAACCTGTTTACCCTTGAGGCTGACCCGTTAACCATCAGCGGGCTGGAGAGCGAATACCTCCTGCGTCCGAAGCGCCTGCAGGACGGGCATACCGAAATCTATTCTGTTGACAGCGTGACAGGCTCCGGGCGCACCGGGGAGGCACGCTATGTGCCTTTCACCAGCTTTCGTCACCAGGGCGGGATGATGCGTCGCCATGCGCCGGAACGCTACTACCACACCCGCGTCAAGCGGGGCGTCACCGGCATGCACGATACCTGGCTTATCCTCGGCGGGCAACAATGGGCGGCCGACCGGGCGCTGGAGCGGGAAACGGTCTCCTTGCGCATCACCGGCACTAACGGCCAGCTGCCGCGCCGGGCGCTACAGAGCACGCTGCTGGATCGCTGTGAGTCGATATCAGCCACGCCGCTTACCGTCCGTAATCTCTGTAAACCCACGCTGCCGGCATATCCCCCGGCGGAAGACCGCTACCACTGGCGGGTCATGAGCCATCTGGGCACCCGTTTTCTCAACATGATGAGCAGCGCCGAGGTGCTGCGCGGCACGCTGTCGCTCTACAACTGGCGGGAAGATGAGCTCAATAACCGCCGTCTGGACGCCATTCTGGCGGTCAGTCATCACCGAATTCAGCGTTTCGAGCAGGGCTTCCTGCTGCGCGGGCTGGATATCGAAGTGACGCTCGACGGCAGTGGATTTACCGGCGCGGGCGATGTCCATCTGTTTGGCGACATGCTCAACCGCTTTTTCGCATTGTATGCCGATATGAATCAGTTCATCCAGCTGACGCTCATTGTTCAACCTGAAGGGAAATGTATCCGGTGGAAAGAGAATCACAGTCTGCGCCTGCCCGGCTGATGGCGCAGCTCCGGCCTCAGTTGCCGTACATGAATTTTTACCGCTTCTGCCAGTTGCTGGAGGAGAACCATCCGAAGGCGCCGATCATCGGCAGCGGCTGGCTGGTGGGTGATGAACCCATACGCTTTCGCCCGCATCCGGGGATGGGCTTCCCGGCCGGCGAAATCCGTGGAATGGACGATCCTGACCCGCCCCGGCCGCCGGCGGTTCGCGTTGCTTTTATGGGTCTCTACGGCGTGGAATCCCCGCTACCGACCCACTATAGCGATGACATTGCGCAACGGCGGGAAGGCGTCGAGGCGACCGAGGATTTTCTCGATATCTTTAACCATCGGCTGATCGCCCAGTATTACCGTATCTGGCGCAAATATTCCTACCCGGCAACCTTTCGGGCGGGTGGCACGGACAACACCTCGCAGTATCTGCTGGGCCTGGCGGGGCTGGGTATACCGGGATGTGCCGCCGTTGCCGCAGCGCCGCTGTCGCGATTTCTGGCGCTGCTGCCGGTAATGATGCTGCCGGGGAGAACCGGGGAAGGCATGGAGGCGCTGGTGGCGCTCCTGGCCCCGGGGACCCGGGCGACGGTGTACCACCACGATCCCTGCCGGATCCCCTTGTCGCAGCCGTTAACGATGAGCATCCGCCAGCCGGTTAGCCTGCAACACAGGCCAGTGATGGGAACTCACGCTACGGATGTGAACGGTCAGGTGTTGCTGCAGCTGGCGACGGAAAAGCCTGATGAGGTCCGCGGCTGGCTGCCCGGCGGCGAACTGTTCAGCGACCTGATGGCGCTCCTGCACGTCTGGCTCGGATCTCATCTCGACGTGCGGCTGCAGCTTTGCGTCGCCCGCCATTTACTGCCGGATGCGCAACTTTGCTGCCAGCAGGCGCATGCCGTCCAGCTCGGGAGAACGGCTGTGCTGCAACCGCTGGATGCGCAGAAGCAGGCTGACGACAGGATCACGATTTATCTGGGGCGCTATCAGCGCGTCCGGGAAAACCTCCACCGCAGGGAGAGCGATGAAGATGGCGATTACCGCAGTTAAACCCTCCGCCACGTTACTGGCATTCCTCATGGTCACCCTCTTAACCGGCTGCGGCCTGACGCAGACCGTAAAAGACGGCGCCGTTTCCGTGACCCAGTCTATTTTTTACCCCCAGGTGAAAACGCTTCATCTGGATCTTCGCGCCCGGGAAGGCGTGAATAACAACGCCAAAGGCGCCTCCCTGGCGACGGTGGTGCGTATTTACCAGCTGAAGGACCGGCAGGCGTTTGACAATACTGACTACCCGTCGCTGTTTGCCGGCGATGGCCAGGCGCTGCAGGCGGACCGGGTGGCGGAAAAAGATATTCGCCTGCGTCCGGGCGAATCGGTGACCGTTGATATGCCCATGGAAACCAGCGCGCAGTTTGTGGCGGTGGCGGCCATGTTTATCGATCCAGACCTGACGCTAAATAGCTGGCGGCTGGTACTCACCCGGGACGATCTCGACCCGGCGAGACCGCGCATTATCGAAGCCAGCCAAAATCAACTGACGCTGCACCCACTTAAGGAGAAGTGAAATGCCTCGTCCCTCCCTGTACGACATCCTCTACGGCAATTTCGCCGGCGGGCTGGACCTGAACAACGTCAGCGAAACGGATCAGGTCATCCTGTCGGTGCTCGATAACATGCAGCGCATCCTCAACTGTCGGGCCGGAACGCTGGCGCATTTGCCGGACTACGGCCTGCCGGATATGACCGCTATCCTCCAGGGCATGCCGGCGTCGGCGCATCAGCTGATGAGTACGCTGTCGGCGGTGTTGCTGAAATACGAACCGCGCCTGCAGCGGATCGCGGTGGTGATGCTCGATCAGGATGCGCCCGGCGAACTGCGCTATGCCATTGATGCTGAGCTGAAGGATATCGGTCTGGTACGTTACGGCACAGAGTTTATGCCTGAAGGCAGGGTGCTGATCCGCCACCTTAAACGTCAGCAGTACCTTGACGCCCGCTCCGCCCTCTAATCTCTCGCTGAAAGACATCATGATGACAACACATAAAGACCGCCGCTATAAAACCGGTGGCGACCCACGCACGCTGGCTGATTTTATTGCCCTGCGTGCGGAAATGAACAAGCTCAGCCACCCGGCGCGGCCGGATATTAACTGGCCGTATGCCGAGCAGCTTGCCCGTGTGCTGCTGGAGCATCACGGCGCGGATCTGCAGACTGTCGCCTGGTATACGCTGGCCCGCGCCCGGCTGGACGGCCTGGCAGGGATCAACGAGGGGCTATCGCTGCTGGAAACGCTGCTGGCCCACCAGGGTAAAAACCTGTGGCCGCAGGCGCTCCCGGCCCGCACCGAGATCTTCCGCACCCTGAGCAAGCGGCTGCGGCAGGTGATCCGCACCCTGAACCTCACCCCGGACGATCTTGCGTCGCTTAGCCAGGCTGAGTGTTCGCTGCAAACCTTCGACGCGGTGCTCCAGCGCCTTGAGATCGCGCCTGAAAACCCGCTGAGTGACCTGCGGGCGCTGCTGCGCAGCACGGCAACCCGCTTCGAGAACCTCGACCCTGCGCCAGCGCCTCCCGTCGCGCCGCCGGTGGCGATGTCTGAGGCGTCACTTCCCGACGCTCTGGTCAGCGAAGAGGATGCTGCGGAGGCTGAGCCAGCGCGAGAACGACAACGTAGACCAGAGGCTGAGCCGCCGGCTCCATCTTCACCAGCAAAGCGGCCCGCGCCAGGGATAGCATCGACTCCGGTCGCCGCGTCGCGCTGGAAGCCATTTATCGCCGGAATGGTCACCATGCTGGCGGTGTCGGGCATCGCCGTCGGCGGATGGCTGGCGCTGCGCCAGACCGATTTGCCGCCGACTGTGATGACGCAACAGGCCGGGCCGCTAGCGGACCTCCCGGGGGCATCTCCCCACGCGCCGGTCGATCTGCGCCAGGCGCAGCGCCAGCTTGACGATCTCGCCCGCCTGGCGCCGGACTGGGCGATAAGCTACGGCGACCGGCTGGTCCAGCTGGCCCTGAGCCGCTGGCCGGAACAGGCAAAGCCCCTGGCACAGCAGTGGCAGCGGCAGCTAAGCGCTGCGGCATTGCCCGCGGAAAACCTCACCGGCTGGGCGGAGGGCATGCGTCAGCTGCAACGGCTTGCCGGTCAGCTCAATGCCCTCGACGAGCAGAAGGGGAAGTACCTGACGGTGAGCGAACTGAAAACGGCGGTGTTTGCCATCATTCAGTCGCTTAACCGCGCCGTTCCGCTGGAAGAGCAGCTGCGCGAGCTGGCCGCGCTCCCCGCAGGTCAACCCTGGCCAGCCGCCCGCGGCAGTCTCGCCGAACTGCATCTGCAACAGCTGATCGTGGAGTATGCCCTGCTGAAGCGAAAACAGCCGGCGCCACCGCCCGCTGCGCGACCCGCAACCGGTGGGCCTTCGGTGAGTGAGGCGGTGAAATAAAGTGTGCGCATGGCAACATTTTCTTTACATCATGATTGCAAGAACTCTACGCCCTTCGTAGTCTGAAAATGATTTAAATATACCGTTTAATTTTATATTGAAAATTTTATTTCGACCTCTGAGGGCATGCTATGAAGCACTGTAAAATCATCCTGTTAGTTGGCCTTCTGGCCAGTTCCGCTTCGGCATTGGCGGAGAAGATCGGCGTCTCGATGGCTTACTTCGATCAAAACTTTCTCACCATTATTCGTCAGTCCATTGAGAAAGAAGCTCATGCCCGCCAGGTCGAGGTGCAGTTCGAAGACGCCCGCGGCGACACCGGACGCCAGGCCGATCAGGTGCAGAGCTTCATTGCCTCCGGCGTGGACGCGATCATCGTTGACCCCGTGGACTCCGCCAGCACCCCGCAGCTGACGAAGATGGCGCAGCAGGCCAGGATGCCGCTGGTGTATGTGAACCGGACGCCGGGGGATAAAACGTTACCGCCTGGCGTGGTGTTTGTCGGTTCGGACGAGCGGGAGTCCGGCACATTGCAGATGGAAGCGCTGGCGAAGCTGGCGAACTACAAAGGCAACGTCGCCATCATGATTGGTAATCTCACCGATGCCGGCGCGCTGCAGCGCACCAGGGACGTAGAGCAGGTGGTGGCCAAATATCCGGCGATGAAAGTAGTGCAGAAACAGCCGGCCAACTATTCCCGCAGCGAGGGAATGGATCTGATGCAGAACTGGACAGGCAACGGGGAAGCGATTGATATTGTGGCGGCGAACAACGACGAGATGGCCATTGGCGCGGCGATGGCGCTGGAGAAGAGCCAGAAGAAGCTGCTGATCGGCGGCATCGACGCCACGCCGGATGGGCTGAAAGCGTTGGCCAGCGATAAGATCCAGGTAACGGTTTTCCAGGATGCCGTTGGTCAGGGCAAAACGGCCTTAGCGGTGGCGTTGAAGCTGATTAAAGGAGAAAAAGTCGAGTCCCATGTCTGGATCCCGTTTGAGTTAGTGACCAAAGAAAACATGCAGACCTATGTGGAAAAGAGTCATTAACGGCAAGGCAGAAATGTTCGAACTTTGCTGATAAAACCGGGCTGAGAATATGACGCCCGGGCAACGAAACCGGAGGAAAAGAGATGGCAACGGCAAAAAGCGGCTATACGCTGCAGGTGATAAAGGCAGGGCAGCAGGGGCATGTTGAAATGAGGTGGGGGCATCTCGCGGAAGTTGATACGCGCGTGGTGGCGGCGACCATCGCGCAGCATATCGGGCGACCCTCGTCTGCGGCGGATCCGCAGGAGATCAGCCTGTCGCTGACCAATGCCGCCAGCGGCATCTCGGTGGAGCTTCATCACCCGGCCTCAGGAGAAAGCGCCAGCCCGGCTTTTATTGAGGACGAGTTAAAAAAGATTGTGCAGATCGTTGATGGCTACGAGGCGGCAGAAGAGACCCATATCGTGGAGTAGCGCGCCGCCTTGCGCACACGAAAAAAATCCACGCCGGAGCGTGGATTTTTTATTACTCGATGGCGGCAGAAACGCCAGCCAGCGGGATTAGACGTTGAACAGGAAGTTCATCACATCGCCATCTTTCACGATGTAGTCTTTACCTTCAGCGCGCATTTTACCGGCTTCTTTCGCGCCCTGTTCGCCTTTGTAGGCGATAAAGTCTTCATAAGCGATGGTCTGCGCGCGGATAAAGCCTTTTTCGAAGTCGGTGTGGATCTTACCGGCTGCCTGCGGCGCGGTCGCCCCAACCGGGATGGTCCATGCGCGAACTTCTTTCACCCCAGCGGTGAAGTAGGTCTGCAGGTTCAGCAGGGCGTAGCCAGCGCGGATCACGCGGTTCAGGCCCGGTTCTTCGAGACCCAGCTCAGCCATAAACTCATCACGCTCTTCATCGTCCAGTTCGGCGATGTCCGCTTCAACCGCGGCGCACACCGGCACCACTACAGACCCTTCCTGCTCGGCGATAGCGCGAACCTGATCGAGGTACGGGTTGTTCTCGAAACCGTCTTCGTTGACGTTCGCGATGTACATGGTTGGCTTGAGGGTCAGGAAGCTCAGATAGCGGATGGCCTCTTTCTCTTCTTTGGTCAGATCCAGCGCGCGCAGCATACCGGCGTTTTCCAGCTGCGGCAGGCATTTCTCCAGCGCGGCCAGCTCAACTTTCGCGTCTTTATCGCCGCCTTTGGCTTTTTTGGAGACGCGGTGAATCGCGCGCTCGCAGGTATCAAGGTCAGACAGCGCCAGCTCGGTGTTGATAACGTCGATATCTTCCGCCGGGTTCACTTTACCTGCCACGTGAATGATATTGTCGTTTTCAAAGCAGCGAACCACATGGCCGATAGCTTCGGTTTCGCGGATGTTGGTCAGGAACTGGTTGCCGAGACCTTCGCCTTTGGACGCGCCTTTCACCAGGCCCGCGATATCAACGAACTCCATGGTGGTCGGCAGGATACGCTGCGGTTTGACGATTTCAGCCAGCTTGTCCAGACGCGGATCGGGCATCGGTACGACACCGGTGTTCGGCTCAATGGTACAGAAGGGGAAGTTGGCCGCTTCAATACCCGCTTTGGTGAGCGCATTGAACAGGGTGGATTTGCCGACGTTGGGCAAACCGACGATACCGCATTTGAATCCCATGATTTAAATCACCTTAATCTTTGGATAATCAATCTGTTATCAGGAACAGATTGCAGAAAATTGAATAGCTTTGCCTATTATACACGGTGCGCGGCAAAAATGCCGCACGACAACGGCTTATTGCGCCTTAAAGGCGTGTAAACGGTTGGTCGCTTTAGTGAGACCATCCTTTAACCAGATTTCCGTACAGCGCGCCGCTTCGTCGACGGCATCATCAATCAGTTTCTGCTCGCTGGCCGGTGGTTTGCCGAGGACAAAGCCGACAACCTTGTTTTTGTCGCCCGGATGGCCGATCCCGACGCGTAAGCGGTGAAAGTTCGGGTTATTGCCGAGCTTGCTGATGATGTCTTTCAGACCGTTGTGGCCGCCATGACCGCCTCCAAGTTTAAATTTCGCCACGCCCGGCGGCAAATCCAGCTCATCATGGGCAACCAGAATTTCGTCCGGGTTGATGCGATAAAAGGTCGCCATCGCGGCCACGGCTTTACCGCTAAGGTTCATAAAGGTGGTGGGCACCAGCAGGCGAACATCCTCGCCCGCCAGGTTGATGCGCGAGGTATAGCCGAAGAATTTGCTCTCTTCGCGCAGCGGCGCGCGATGGCGATCCGCCAGTAAATCCACATACCAGGCGCCAGCGTTGTGCCGGGTGGCGGCATATTCCGCACCGGGGTTGGCCAGGCCGACAATCAGTTTAATGGTCACGTTTTCTTTCCTGCATGGGGCATTCTCTGCCGCGTAGTGTACTGTCTGCGGGCGCGCTTGACAAAGTTCTGGCCTCGAGACAATACCAGCATTGATGATTTACTCTCTAAACCATTAGAATTTGATATTGTTCATAGGCTTATTTGTAAATTTTTGTTTATTTGCTGTTCACTAATGTGATCGTGGGCGCACTCCACAGAAGAGACCTTGTCTATACTACACCTATAAGATTTGGGGACATTCCCTGGCAACCCAAAGTCCGGAGGTGACACATGAAACGCAAAAACGCTTCGTTACTCGGTAACGTACTCATGGGGTTAGGGTTGGTGGTGATGGTTGTGGGGGTGGGTTACTCCATTCTGAACCAGCTTCCGCAGCTTAACCTGCCACAATTCTTTGCGCATGGCGCAATCTTAAGCATCTTCGTTGGTGCGGTGCTCTGGCTGGCCGGTGCCCGTATTGGCGGCCACGAGCAGGTCAGCGACCGCTACTGGTGGGTGCGCCACTACGATAAACGCTGCCGTCGTAATCAGCATCGCCACAGCTAACCGTAGCATGATCCCCCGCATCGGTCCCTGAGGGCCGATGCGTTTTACTGTACCTCTCGTTATCTCTTCTTCTTTTTCCCGCCATATGACGACCCCCATTCCGACCTGACCTTCGTGATGCTATGGTTGCCGCCAAAAGTGAATATCAAGCGCGTTTTTCGCTTGACCCTGACGTTACGTCAGGCAGCAGAGTAGCGGACCTGGCCACAGAGAGGAGCAGTCATGTTAATTCAGGTGGGAGAGCTGGCGAAGCGCGCCGGGCTGACGGTGCGTACGCTGCATCATTATGAACAGACGGGGCTGTTAACGCCCTCGGCCAGAAGCGAGGCGGGCTATCGGCTCTATAACCTGTCCGCGGTTCAGCGCCTGCATATGATCAAGGCGCTGGCGCAGACCGGGCTGACGCTCGCCACCATTAAGGACTATCTTGATCGGCGAACGCTGTCGCTGCCCGAACTGCTGACGCAGCAGATAGAGACGCTTAATGACCAACTGCGCGATGTCGGCAGGCTGCGCGACCGGCTGTTGGCGCTGCGCGAGGCGCTGGCGAGCGGCAATGAACCCGATCTGGAGTCCTGGCTACAGACGCTGGAGTTAATGAAAATGTACGATCGTTGGTTTAGTCAACAGGAGTTAGCCGTGCTGCCGTTTGCGGCACAGGATGAACAGCGCGCGCAGGCGTGGCGCGAGCTAACAGAGGAGGTGCAGACGCTGATGGCGAGCGGCTGCCCGACGGACAGTCCGCAGGCGATGAGTCTGGCGACGCGCTGGATGGAGCGCCTGGAGCAGGATACGGCCGGGCGCCCGGAGTTTCTGACCCGCCTGAACGAGATGCATGCCGCCGAGCCGCAAATGGTTGAACAGACCGGCGTCACCCCGGCCATCATTGCCTTTATCACCGAAGCCTTTGCCGAAAGCAAACTGGCCATCTGGGCGCGGTATCTCGACGACGAGGAGATGGCGTTCACCCGCCGGCACTACTTCGACCGGCTACAGGAGTGGCCAGCGCTGGTGGCGAAGCTGCATCAGGCGTGCCGTGAGGGCGTAGCGCCGGATTCGGCGTCGGGTCAGGCGCTGGCCCGGGCGTGGCTTGAGCTGTTTCAGTCCTACGCCGGCACCCGGCCGCAGACGCTGCAGAAGTTTCGTCAGGCAATGGAGCAGGAGCCGCATTTGATGAAGGGCACCTGGATGACGCCGGCGGTGCTGCGCTGGCTGCAGCAGGCGACCGGAGCCTTGATGCGGCAGGCGCAGGGGCCTGCCGCCGGGTGATCACAGGTCAGCCAGCGCGGCCTGACGATCGGGGTAGAAGCTCAGGCGTCCGGGCAGCGGCTTGACGCCGGCGCGCGCTAACGTGCGTAGCGGCTGAAATTCGAGGTTAGATACGCGCAACTCACAGCCTTCCGGCAGCTTGTTCACAAAGCGCTGGAAGGCATCCAGACCGCCGGCGTCGAGAACCGGCACCGCGTCCCACTTCAGCACCACGATGCGCTTGCCGGCGATCCGGGTCTCCAGGTCGTTGAATAGACCTTCGGCGGCGGCA
Organism: Klebsiella sp. M041; assembly: GCF_059759695.1. NCBI lineage: Bacteria > Pseudomonadati > Pseudomonadota > Gammaproteobacteria > Enterobacterales > Enterobacteriaceae > Klebsiella > Klebsiella sp. M041. The sequence continues at coordinate 149,531 of NZ_JCAXWU010000015.1, read as the reverse complement.
AAGAACAGCGGACCGATCACCCGCAGCACCAGCACGTCGTCTGGCACTTCGACGTTGACCGGCGCCAGATGGGTCATGCGCGCAATACGGCGCATAAATAACAGCGAAGCCAGCACGATCCCGACGCTGATGGCGATCACCATATCAAACAGCACCGTCAGCGACATGCACATCAGCATCACCACAATGTCGTCCTTCGGCGCGTGGCGCAGCAGATTGATGACTTTATGCGCCTCGCTCATGTTCCATGCCACCATCAGCAGCAGGGCGGCCATCGCCGACAGCGGCAGCCAGGAGAGCAGCGGGGCGAGGATCAGCAGCGCCATGATCACCAGCAGGGCGTGGATCACGGCGGCGATCGGCGATGTGGCGCCGGCGCGGACGTTCGCCGCCGAGCGGGCAATCGCCGCGGTGGCGGTGATCCCGCCAAAGAACGGCGCAACGATGTTGCCCAGCCCCTGGCCAATCAGCTCGCTGTTGGCTTTATGTTTGGTACCGGTCATGCCGTCGAGCACCACCGCGCACAGCAGAGATTCAATAGCGCCAAGCATCGCCATGGAGAAAGCCGCGGGCAGCAGCGCCTGCAGCGAAGCCCAGCTCAGGGTAAAGTTGGAACCCGGCATATCCCAGGGCAGCACCAGCTGCGGCAGCAGCTGCGGAATGCCGTTGCCCTGAGTGCCGTCCGCCAGCTGATAGTGGAACTGCGAGCCGATCGTCGCCACATCGCCGCCGAGCAAGTTGACGACCAGCATCACCCCACAGCCGGCCAGCAGCGCCGGGAGGTGGCCCGGCAGACGGATACCCAGCCGCGGCCAAAGGATCAGGGTGCCGAGGGTGACGACGCCGATGGCGGCGTCCCCGACGTTAATGGTCGGCAGGGCCATCGCCAGCGCCGCCACTTTCTGCAGATAATGCTCCGGCACATGGGGCATCTGCAGGCCGAGGAAATCTTTAATCTGCATGGTGCCGATGGTGATACCGATCCCGGAGGTGAAGCCGAGGGTGACCGACAGCGGGATATATTCGATCAGGCGGCCAAAGCGCGCCAGGCCGAAAAGCATTAAAAAGATCCCCGACATCAGCGTCGCCACCAGCAGCCCCGCCAGGCCGAACTGCTGGGAAACCGGATAGAGGATCACCACAAAGGCGGCGGTCGGTCCGGAAACGCTAAAGCGCGACCCGCCGGTTAAGGCGATCACAATCCCTGCCACCGCTGAGGTATAGAGGCCGTACTGCGGCGGCACACCGCTGCCAATCGCCAGCGCCATCGCCAGCGGAATCGCAATAATCCCGACGGTGATCCCGGCGATCAGGTCGCGGGTAAAGCGGGCAGTGGTGTACTTTTCTTTCCAGCAAGCGTCGATGAGGGCGCGGAAAGGCATCACATGTGAGGAAAATAATCTGTTCACAATAATGTTTCATCCATGAGCGCATCATCTGTCAACTGAATGGCAGGTGAAGGAGGCATCGGTCATTGCCACATCATCCTTCGGGATGCCTCTGTATTGGCTGCGTTCATTTACCCTGGTCACGTACTGCCTGTACGCTCCCGGGGATTCATTCACTTGCCGCCTTGACGCATGCCGAATGATTTTGTGGAAGAATTAAAAATTCAGAGACAAAAAAACCCGCCGCAGCGGGTTTTTGTGCTCGGCTCGATTAATGTTCGAACATAGCAGAGATTGATTCTTCATTGCTGATACGGCGAATAGCTTCAGCCAGCATACCGGAGAGCGTCAGAGTACGCACTTTATCCAGCGCTTTAATTTCTGGTGCCAGCGGAATGGTATCGCAGACGACAAATTCATCGATCACAGAGTTTTTAATGTTCTGGATAGCGTTGCCGGAGAAGATCGGGTGCGTCGCGTAAGCGAATACGCGTTTCGCGCCGCGCTCTTTCAGCGCTTCTGCCGCTTTACACAGGGTGCCGCCGGTGTCGATCATATCGTCGACCATCACGCAGTCACGACCCGCGACGTCGCCGATGATATGCATCACCTGGGAGACGTTGGCGCGCGGACGGCGCTTGTCGATGATAGCCATATCGGTATCGTTCAGCAATTTAGCGATAGCGCGAGCACGAACCACGCCGCCGATGTCCGGAGAAACCACGATCGGGTTGTCCAGGTTCAGCTGCAGCATATCTTCCAGCAGGATTGGGCTGCCGAACACGTTATCAACTGGCACATCGAAGAAGCCCTGGATCTGTTCTGCGTGCAGGTCAACGGTCAGTACGCGGTCAACGCCGACGCTGGACAGGAAATCTGCCACCACTTTCGCGGTGATTGGCACACGAGCAGAACGAACACGACGGTCCTGACGAGCATAACCGAAGTAAGGGATAACGGCGGTGATACGACCTGCCGAAGCACGACGCAGAGCATCAACCATAACAACCAGTTCCATCAGGTTGTCATTGGTGGGAGCACAAGTGGACTGGATGATGAAAATATCACCACCGCGTACGTTTTCATTGATTTGTACGCTGACTTCGCCGTCGCTAAAACGACCTACAGCGGCGTCGCCAAGAGAAGTGTACAGGCGGTTGGCAATACGTTGTGCTAGTTCCGGGGTGGCGTTACCAGCAAAAAGCTTCATATCAGGCACGAGAAGAACCTCAGGCATGCGTCCAGTGGTGGATGAATGGGCCAATAATGTGCGGGCTGGCGCCATTCGATCCAGTCGGTGTATTTAAAGAGCACGATGCAACGTCTGGAACAGGGTGACGTTGTCACCGTAACTCAATTTCCCCGGCTGACTCATGAACGATGCGCCCTCACGGCGCAGGATTCAGAGCAGGGCCTGCTTGAGCGGCGAGAGGTTTACTCCGCGCGCCACAAAGCCATTTAGCCATGCCGGGGCAGTGTCCAGCACCTGACGGGCAGCGGATTCGGTGTTAAATTCAGCAAACACACAGGCCCCTGTGCCGGTCAGGCGTGACGGCGCATATTCTAACAGCCAGGAAAGCGCGGCATCAACCTCGCGAAAACGTTTTCTTGCGATAAGCTCGCAATCGTTGCTGAATTCACAATTTAATAACGTATTAATTGACCGGCGCGGGGTATTTCGTGGTAGCTCCGGGTCGCGAAAAATGATCGGCGTCGGAATACTGACGCCCGGATGGGCCACCAGGTACCATTTTTCCTCAGGCTCCACCGGCGTCAGAATTTCACCCACCCCCTCGGCAAAGGCGGCATGGCCGCGCACGAAGACCGGCACATCGGCCCCCAGCTGCAGGCCCAGGGTCGCCAGCTCATCTTCCGAGAGTCCGCAGCCCCAGAGATGGTTGAGCGCCACCAGCACGGTGGCGGCATTGGACGAGCCGCCCCCCAGGCCGCCGCCCATCGGCAGGCGCTTATCGATACTGATATCGGCGCCGCTGCCCGCCGGCAGGCGGCCGCTTTCGCCGGCGGCGCGCATCAGCAGACGCGCGGCGCGAACGATCAGATTTTCTTCGTCCGGCACCCCGGCCACCGGCGTCAGCAGGCGCAGTTCGCCGTCAGCGCGCGGTTCGATGGTCAGCGTATCGCCGTAGTCGAGGAACTGAAACAGCGTCTGCAGGATGTGGTAACCATCAGCCCGCTGGCCGGTGATATATAAAAAGAGATTCAGTTTTGCAGGTGAGGGCCAGCGGCTCATCATTTCACGATCCAGTTATCCATCTTCAGCTTGATGCGCTGGGCGCCATTGTTCAGCTCGACATTAGACGGCAGGGCTGGCTGGGTATCGCTGGTGTAGCCGCCGTAGGTGACGTGCCAGGTTTTGCCGTTTTGCGTGTAGTTCAGTTCACGCAGACGGTACCGATCGTCCAGCGAATAGTCGGTGGCGTCGCCCGGCAGGCCGATGATCCACTGGCGCAGGCTGTTCAGCGGGATCGGCATCCCGGTCAGGCGGCCAATCATCTCTTCGGCATCGGTGGCGGTGTAGGTCTGGCCTTTGTTGTCGATCAACTGCACGCTGCCAGGCTGCGCGGTCAGCGACAGCTCGGTGCTGCCCAGCGGGTTGGTCAGCAGCAGGCGATAGCGGTCCTGGCCGGTCTGCTGCCAGAAGAAGCGGGCATAGACTTTTTGCTCATCAGAGAGATAGGCAAACGCCCCGCGGGTCTGGAACTGGTTGAGGCTACGAACAGCCTGCTGGTGCTGGCGCCACTGCGGCGAATCCGGGCTTTTGCCAGGCCCCTCGGGGGCATGAACAGAACAAGCGGTCAGGACGAGGCTGGCCAGCGGCAGCAGGCGGAACAGTCGATTCATAATGATGACAAATCCTTGATGTCTACAGTGAAATCCGGCGGCAGGGGAACAGCGGGCCGATTTGTGTAGCAGGTTACATTTATAATCCTTAATGCTAGCGTCGCCGGGCGATAGCGTCTACGTTCAAGTTGTCTGAAATCAAAAAATTAACCTTAATGGCGGTCTTGCTTTGGCTATTACTCCAAAAGGGGAGCCTCTCTTTTATTGATTACGCGCATCCTGTATGATGCACTCAGACTAACCTTAGCAACGCTGGTACTACTCCCTCACAATGACCCTTTTAGCTCTTGGCATCAATCACAAAACAGCTCCGGTCGCCCTGCGAGAACGCGTCGCGTTTTCGCCGGAAACGCTCGATAAGGCGCTGGAGAGCTTGCTGGCTCAGCCGATGGTGCAGGGTGGGGTGGTGCTGTCGACCTGCAACCGTACGGAACTCTATCTCAGCGTCGAAGAGCAGGATAACCTGCAGGAAGCGCTGATCCGCTGGCTGTGCGATTACCACGGCCTCAATGAAGAAGACCTGCGTAAAAGCCTCTACTGGCACCAGGATAACGACGCCGTCAGCCATTTGATGCGCGTCGCCAGCGGCCTTGATTCGCTGGTGCTGGGCGAACCGCAGATCCTCGGTCAGGTGAAAAAAGCCTTCGCCGATTCCAGCCGCGGCCATCTTAACGTCAGCGAACTGGAGCGGATGTTCCAGAAATCGTTCTCGGTGGCCAAGCGCGTGCGTACCGAAACCGATATTGGCGCCAGCGCCGTTTCCGTCGCGTTCGCCGCCTGTACCCTGGCGCGGCAAATCTTTGAATCCCTGTCGAGCGTGACGGTGCTGCTGGTCGGCGCCGGTGAAACCATCGAACTGGTGGCGCGCCATCTTCGCGAACATCACGTGCGCAAAATGGTGATCGCCAACCGCACTCGTGAACGCGCCCAGGCGCTGGCGGAAGAAGTGGGCGCCGAGGTGATTGCCCTCAGCGATATCGACGAACGGCTGAAAGAGGCCGACATCATCATCAGCTCCACCGCCAGCCCGCTGCCGATCATCGGCAAAGGCATGGTGGAACGTGCGCTCAAGGCGCGGCGCAACCAGCCGATGCTGCTGGTGGATATCGCCGTCCCGCGCGACGTCGAACCGGAGGTCGGCAAACTGGCTAACGCTTACCTCTACAGCGTCGACGATCTGCAAAACATCATTCAGCATAACCTGGCGCAGCGTAAGGCCGCGGCGGTGCAGGCGGAATCGATCGTCGAGCAGGAGACCAGCGAATTTATGGCCTGGCTGCGCGCGCAGAGCGCCAGCGAGACCATTCGCGAATACCGTTCTCAGTCCGAGCAGGTCCGTGAGGAGCTGACGGCGAAGGCGCTGGCCGCGCTGGAGCAGGGCGGTGATGCCCAGGAAATTATGCAGGATCTGGCGCGTAAGCTCACCAACCGCCTGATCCACGCGCCAACCAAATCACTTCAGCAGGCCGCCCGTGACGGGGACGACGAACGCCTGCATATTCTGCGCAACAGCCTCGGGCTGGAATAGCGCACCTTTCTCTTATTTTCAGGACAGGGTGAATTCACGCCTATGAAGTCTTCTATTGTTGCCAAACTGGAAGCGTTGTACGAGCGCCACGAAGAAGTGCAGGCGCTGCTCGGCGATGCCGCGACGATTGCCGATCAGGATAAATTCCGCGCGCTGTCGCGGGAGTATGCTCAACTAAGCGATGTGGCGCGCTGCTATACCGACTGGCGTCAGGTGCAGGAGGATATTGAAACCGCGCAGATGATGCTCGACGATCCGGAAATGCGCGAAATGGCGCAGGAAGAGCTGCGCGACGCCAAAGATAAAGGCGAACAGCTGGAGCAACAGCTACAGGTCCTGCTCCTGCCGAAAGATCCTGATGACGAGCGTAACGCCTTCGTGGAAGTGCGCGCCGGGACCGGCGGCGACGAAGCGGCGCTGTTTGCCGGCGATCTGTTCCGCATGTACACCCGTTACGCGGAATCGCGCCGCTGGCAAGTGGAGATCCTCAGCGCCAACGAAGGTGAACACGGCGGCTTTAAAGAGGTGATCGCCAAGATCAGCGGCGACGGCGTTTATGGTCGGCTCAAATTTGAATCCGGCGGCCATCGCGTGCAGCGCGTGCCGGCCACCGAGTCGCAGGGGCGTATCCACACCTCCGCCTGTACGGTGGCGGTGATGCCGGAGCTGCCGGAGGCGGAAATGCCGGATATCAACCCGGCGGATCTGCGCATCGATACGTTCCGTTCCTCCGGCGCGGGCGGTCAGCACGTTAACACCACCGACTCGGCGATCCGTATTACCCACCTGCCCACCGGCATCGTGGTGGAGTGTCAGGACGAACGTTCCCAGCATAAAAACAAAGCCAAGGCGCTGTCGGTGCTGGGGGCGCGGATCCGCGCCGCCGAAGTGGCCAAGCGTCAGCAGGCGGAAGCCTCAACGCGCCGCAACCTGCTGGGCAGCGGCGACCGCAGCGATCGCAACCGTACCTACAACTTCCCGCAGGGCCGCGTGACCGACCACCGCATCAACCTGACCCTTTACCGTCTCGATGAGGCGATGGAGGGCAAACTCGACATGCTGATTGAGCCGATTGTCCAGGAACACCAGGCCGATCAGCTGGCGGCGCTGTCCGAGCAGGAATGATGACCTTTCAGGCCTGGCTGCAGCAGGCAATCGCCCGCCTGGCGGAGAGCGACAGTCCGCGACGCGACGCCGAGATCCTGCTGGGACACGTCACCGGTCGGGCGCGCACCTGGATCCTGGCCTTCGGCGAAACGACGCTGTCCGCCGACGAGGCGACGACGCTGGAGGCGCTCCTGCAGCGACGCCAGCGCGGGGAGCCCATCGCCCATCTGGTCGGGCAGCGGGAGTTCTGGTCGCTGCCGCTGTTTGTCTCCCCGGCGACGCTGATCCCCCGCCCGGATACCGAATGTCTGGTGGAGCAGGCGCTGGCGCGTCTGCCCGTCGCGCCGTGCCGTATTCTCGACCTCGGCACCGGGACCGGCGCCATTGCCCTGGCGCTGGCCAGCGAACGTCCTGACTGTGAAGTGATCGCGGTGGACGTGATGCCGGACGCCGTGGCGCTGGCGTTGCGTAATGCCGCCCATCTGGGCATTGCTAACGTGACGATACGGCAAAGCGACTGGTTCAGTGCGCTGGCCGGGCAGCGCTTCGCCATGATCGTCAGCAATCCCCCCTATATCGACGCCGCCGACCCGCATCTTGCCGAAGGCGATGTGCGTTATGAGCCGTTGACGGCGCTGGTGGCAGGCGACCAGGGGCTGGCCGATCTGGCGCAGATTATCCGCGAGGGGCGGCAGTATCTGCAGCCCGGCGGCTGGATGCTGCTGGAGCATGGCTGGACCCAGGGCGAAGCGGTACGCGCCCTGTTCCGCGAGGCGGGCTATCTGGATGTCGCGACCTGCCGCGACTATGGCGACAATGAGCGTCTGACCCTCGGACGTTTACCCGACATGGAGAACGTTGGCTGATGAACTTATTCACGGCTGTCCTCTACCTGCACATCGCCAGCGTGGTGGTGTCGGTAGGATTGTTCGTTTTACGTTACTGGTGGATGTATCACCAGAGCCCGCTGCTGAACCAGCGGTGGGTGCGAATTGCGCCGCACTGCAGCGATACGCTGCTGTTTCTCAGCGGTGCGGGATTAATGGCGATAACGCACTACCTGCCGTTCACAGAAGACGGCGCATGGCTGACTGAAAAGCTGTTTGGCGTTATCATTTACATCGCATTAGGTTTTATCGCGCTGGGCCGTCGTCGTCCGCGCAGCCAGCAGAGCCGCTTTATCGCGTTCCTGCTGGCGCTGGTGGTGTTGTTTATCATCATTCAACTCGCCATCACAAGAATACCGATACTGGGGTAGGTCATGGGGTCATTAGCGGATTTCGAATTTAACAAAGCGCCATTGTGTGATGGCATGGTCCTCATTTCTGAACAGGTCCGCGACGATTTTCCGACGCGTTTTGTCGAGGAAGAGCTGCAGCGGCTGCTGCGCCTCGCGCAGGAGGAGATTGCGCCTTCGTGGGACCAGGAACGCCAGATAGAACGCCTGCTGGCGCTGTTTTACGAGGAGTGGGGCTTTGGCGCCTCGCAGGGCGTTTATCGTCTATCCGACGCGCTATGGCTCGATAAAGTGCTGGTCAACCGCCAGGGGAGCGCGGTGTCATTAGGCGCGATCCTGCTGTGGATCGCCCAGCGCCTGGGGCTGCCGGTGGTGCCGGTGATCTTCCCGACCCAGATGCTGCTGCGCGCGGACCCGGAAACCAGCGAAGAGATGTGGCTGATTAATCCGTTCAACGGCGAAACCCTCGACGAACATACCCTGGAGGTATGGCTGAAGGGCAACATCGGGCCGGTGGCGGAACTGTTTAATGAAGATCTCGACGAAGCGGATAACGCCGAGGTGATCCGCAAGCTGCTGGACACCCTGAAGTCGGCGCTGATGGAAGAGCGGCAGATGGAGCTGGCCCTGCGCGCCAGCGAAGCGCTGCTGCAGTTTAACCCGGAAGATCCGTATGAGATCCGCGACCGCGGGCTGATATACGCCCAGCTGGATTGCGATCACGTGGCGCTGCTGGACCTGAGCTATTTTGGCGAACAGTGTCCGGAGGATCCGATCAGCGAGATGATCCGCGCACAAATCAACACGATTTCGCACAAACAAATTACATTGCATTAGTCTGGAACCATTCCGGTTACACCCTGATAAGGCGAATTTATGAAACAAAAAGTGGTTAGCATTGGTGATATCAACGTAGCGAACGACCTGCCGTTCGTGCTGTTCGGCGGGATGAACGTGCTGGAGTCACGCGATCTGGCGATGCGCATCTGCGAACATTACGTCACCGTTACGCAGAAGCTTGGCATCCCCTACGTCTTCAAAGCCTCCTTTGATAAAGCCAACCGTTCCTCCATTCACTCCTATCGTGGGCCGGGTCTGGAAGAAGGGATGAAGATTTTCCAGGAGCTGAAGCAGACCTTTGGCGTGAAAATCATCACCGACGTTCATGAAGCCAGCCAGGCGCAGCCGGTGGCTGACGTCGTGGACGTGATCCAGCTTCCCGCCTTCCTCGCGCGCCAGACTGACCTGGTGGAAGCGATGGCCAAAACCGGAGCGGTGATCAACGTCAAGAAACCGCAGTTCGTTAGCCCGGGCCAGATGGGCAACATCGTCGATAAATTCATCGAAGGTGGTAACGACAAAGTGATCCTCTGCGACCGCGGCGCGAACTTCGGTTACGACAACCTGGTGGTGGATATGCTCGGCTTCGGCGTGATGAAGAAAGCCTCCAACAACTCGCCGGTTATTTTCGATGTCACCCACGCGCTGCAGTGCCGCGACCCGTTTGGCGCTGCCTCCGGCGGTCGCCGCGCGCAGGTGAGCGAGCTGGCCCGCGCTGGCATGGCGGTGGGCATCGCCGGTCTGTTTATCGAAGCGCATCCGGATCCGGACCACGCGAAATGCGACGGCCCGTCCGCGCTGCCGCTGGATAAACTGGAGCCGTTCCTCAAGCAGATGAAAGCGATTGACGATCTGGTGAAAAGCTTCGACGAGCTGGATACCAGCAAGTAAGCCTGACCGCATCACTGAAAAAGCCTGCCGGCGTCAAAACCGGCAGGCTTTTTTTTCGCCCGGACTCCGCCGGACGGGCAAGCGGGGTCAGGCGAAAATGGTCATCAGGTAGGCGGCGAACAGCGCCAGATGGGCCGCGCCGTTCAGCACATTGGTGCGTCCGGTGGAAAAGGAGATATGACACAGCACCAGCGAAGCGACCATCACCACCATCTCCGGCGCGCCAAGGCCAAAGCGCAGCTCATTGCCGGTCAGGAAGGCGATGAGGGTGACCACCGGGACCGTCAGCGAGATGGTGGCCAGCACGGAGCCGAAGAACAGGTTCATCGCCCGCTGTACCTGATTGTTGAGCACCGCTTTGAGCGCGCCAAGGCCTTCCGGCGACAGGATCAGCAAGGCCACGAGGAAGCCGGTGAAGGCCACCGGGGCATCCATGCTGGTCAACAGCGTTTCCAACGGGTTGGCGTTCATTTTAGTGACGGCGATCACCGCCACAAGGTGCACCAGCAGCCAGGCGGTATGCCACCCGCTGCTGTGGGCGGACGGTTTACCGTGGTGCGGGTCGTCATCATCGCCGTCGTCTTCATGCTCATACACAAACAGACTCTGATGGGTTTTGGTCTGAATAAGCAGGAAAACGCCGTACATGGCCGCCGAAATCACCGCCACCAGCAGCGATTGCCCGGTGCTGAAGTTCGCGCCCGGCAGCGCCATGGGAAACACCAGCACGATAATCGCCAGCGGAAACAGGGCGATAAGATACTGCTTAATGCCGAACAGATTCATATATTGGGTGGCGAATTTACGCCCGCCCAGCAGCAGGGAAAAACCGACCAGACCGCCGGTGACGATCATAATGATGGAGTAGAGCGTATCACGCATCAGGGTCGGCGCGGCGTCGCCGGTGGCCATCAACGCGGAGATCAGACTGACCTCAAGGATAACCACCGACAGGCTGAGAATCAGGGAGCCGTAGGGTTCGCCCAGGCGGTGGGCGAGGACGTCGGCGTGGCGGACCACGCTGAAGGCGCTGCTTAAAATACCGACCAGCGCGAGGATATTAATCGCGATAACCACTGGCAGTGACTGGCTGCTGCCCCAGAAAAACAGCACTGCCAGCGCCAGCACCGGAAAGACGAGGGAAGACTCCTTATGGCGGGTTTTTACCGCCTCATGTGCATGGGTCATGAACCATCTCCATTTATGCAGGTGTTATAATTATAAAAACGCAGGGCGATAAAGTAACAGATTTTGCTAAATTTATGCTGTATTTTTACTTAAGTTTACGGGTATCGAGAGATATCTTGATTAGTTTATTATAATTTGCGATTACGTTATTTTTATACTTACTATTCAGATAATTACTAAAATTCATTTTTAACTCATCATCGGCTTGATAGCCTGCCGCCTGCGTTCCAGACTTAAATTTTATGCTCAAACAGGAGGTCATTATGCCCTATAACAGTAAACAAGAGCTCCCCGACAGCGTTCAGCATGTTCTGCCTGCTCATGCGCAGGAAATTTATAAAGAAGCGTTTAACAGCGCCTGGGATCAATATAAAGATAAAGACGAGCGGCGCGATGACGCCAGCCGTGAAGAGACGGCGCACAAAGTCGCCTGGGCGGCGGTGAAGAACAGCTACGAGAAAGGCGATGACGATAAGTGGCATAAGAAAAAATAATTGCTGACGCCGCTTTTATGCTTGCCAGCGCCCCGCTGATTGCTTATTGAAAGATAAAGCTGGATAATATTTCAGCAATATTGACGGATGCATGAGACGAACGCCGGGAAGCGGGCAGTGGCGGAGGTAGTAAACAGTGTTAACTCGTGATTTCTTAATGAATGCGGATTGTAAGACAGCGTTTGGCGCTATTGAGGAATCGCTACTCTGGTCGGCAGAACAACGCGCAGCCTCGCTGGCGGCGACGCTGGCCTGCCGCCCGGATGATGGCTCAGTATGGATCTTTGGCTACGGTTCGCTTATCTGGAACCCGGCGCTCAATTATCGCGAGTCCTGCACCGGCACGCTGCCGGGCTGGCACCGCGCGTTTTGCCTGCGGTTGACCGCCGGGCGCGGGAGCGCCTGCCAGCCGGGACGTATGCTGGCCCTGAAAGAGGGCGGTCGAACCACCGGCGTCGCTTATCGTCTGCCGGACGACACGCTGGAAGAAGAGCTGACGCTGCTGTGGAAACGGGAGATGATTACCGGCTGCTATCTGCCCACCTGGTGCAAGCTGGAGCTGGACGACGGGCGGACGGTAAATGCGCTGGTGTTTATTATGGATCCGCGTCATCCGCTGTTTGAGCCGGATACCAGCGCCCAGGTCATTGCTCCGCTGATCGCCCGGGCCAGCGGGCCGCTCGGCACCAACGCTCAGTACCTGTTTTCGCTGGAACAGGCGTTGAGTAAGCTCGGGATGCACGACGCCAGTCTTGATGATCTGGTGGCCAGCGTCCGCGCGCTGTTGGGCGACAGCCCGACGCCGGGCCTGGCCTGAGCGCGCGGAAAAGAAAAACGCCCGGCATGGCCGGGCGTGTGTTAAGGCAGTGACTGTCAGGCCGGAACGTAGCTGATGGAGTGCTCCAGTGACTGGCTGTGACTGTCGATAAGCACGTTCCAGGTGCCGCTGTAGGGCACCGTCAGATAGGCGCTGTCCCGATCCTGCACGCTCAGAATATCCGCATGGCTGTCGCCAGGAACCTTCGCGCTCATCAGATGAATATGGCAGCGCTCTGAGCAACGCACCACCAGCGTGTCACCGCCAAACAACGTCAAACTTGCTTTTACCATCGCCATTTTTGTACCCCGTTTCTGTCCCGCTACAGCATCCTGCCCACCCAGTCCTCGCGTGATATTGTTCACACTTTGCTCTGTGCATCACACCAAACGGCGCGGGTCGGGATGCTGATTTTGATCAAAAAAAGGGATAAAGATTAAACAAAAATGACGTTGTTCCTGAAAGCATTCAGCTAACGTTTTTTTTACCTCTTCAGGCGGCGAAACCTGATATTTCCTGCCGTTCGGCGGCGCAGATTTAGAAGGTCAGCACTTTATCTGCCGCCAGGGTCCACTGGGCCAGCTCAACGAGAGTGCCAACCTCCACCCCATCAACCAGCGGCAGTGCGCTGACCCCGCGGCCGTCCGCGCAGGTCTTGCACAGCTTCACGGGAACCTGCTGGGCGGTGAGGATCTCCAGCATCTGCTGCACATTATACCCTTCCGCCGGCTTCTGCCCGTGCAGCCCGGCGGTGACGGCGTCGGACATCAAAAACAGCTTGAGATCGAGGTCGGACTGCTGTTCGCGCAGGGCAATGGCCAGGCGCAGGCTGTTGAACAGGGATTCACTGCCGTAGGCGGCGCCGTTGGCGATAATCACAATACGTTGCATACAAACTCCTTCTTAAAGGCACGGTTATTGCTTTACCGCAGTATAAAGCGTTAACCCGGAGGAGGGGTATGAATAATACGACTGGTCACGCGGACGAGGCGACGGCCTGGCTGCAGCTGGCGCGCCGCCTGCAAAAACAACAGCTTCAGCAACTTGCCCGGCTGGGCGAGCTGGCAAGTCAGCTCAGCGCGCTGGTGCATATGCTGCAGTGCGAGCGCGGGGCGTCGAATATTTTTCTTTGCTCGGGCGGTCAGCTGTACGCGGCGGAGTGTCGGGCGGGTGGGGCGCTGGTTGATGAGCGGCTGGCCTTGTTCTATGCCGCCCTCGAACGGGCGCGCGCGGTCGCCGGCAGCGCGCTGTGCTGGCGCATCGCCCGGGCGGTCGGCGATCTGGCGCAGCTCCCGGCGCTGCGTGAGCAGGTCAGCCGTCGGCAGGTCGCCGCTGAAGCCGCGACGGAGCAGTTCAGCCGTATTATCCGCCATCTGCTGAATATCGTCCCGCAGCTCAATGACAGCATTGACGACCCGTCGGTAGCCGGGCGTATGGTCGCCCTGTACAGCTTTATGCAGGGAAAAGAGCTGGTGGGCCAGGAGCGCGCGCTGGGAGCATTGGGCTTTACCCGCGGCGAGTTCAGCGACAGCCTGCGCCAGCAGCTGGTGGACCGTATTGATGGTCAGCAGCCCTGCTTTGACAGCTTCCAGGCGCTGGGCAGTCCGGCGACGGTCCAGCTGTTTACGACCGAGTGCCAGGCCGGTCTGGACATCGAGCAACTGCGGCGGATCGCCTGCACCCGCCAGCCGGCGGCGGACGGCGGGGAAACGGCGCTGCGCTGGTTCGGCCTGCAAACCCAGCGGCTTGAGCAACTGCGCGAAGTGGAAGAGCAACTGATCGACGATCTGCTGGACGCCACCGACGCGCTGTTAGAAGACGACGCGCCTGGCTGGCTGGCCGGGGAGGAGAGCGACAGCGTGACGCCGCGGCTGGATAAACAGCTGCTGCCGCTGGTGCGCCAGCAGGCCTATGAGCTGCAACAGCTCTCCAGCCAGCTGGCTTCGCTGAAAGACGCGCTCGAGGAACGCAAGCTGATCGAAAAAGCGAAAAGCCTGCTGATGACTCACCAGGGGATGCCGGAGGAGCAGGCCTGGCAGACGCTGCGCAAGATGGCCATGGACAAGAATCAGCGGATGGTTGAGATAGCCCGCGCGCTGCTGATGGTGAAGGCGATCTGGCCATTAACCCCAAAGGAGTAGATGCACAATCGATGGGCATTCGCTGCCTGTCGGCGGTGCACTTTTGCCTGACAAATCGACCAGAGCGAAAGGAAAAGCCCGCCAGCGCGCCATAGCCAAAGCTGGCATCCCCTTTGCATTAGCATTAGTGAGTGAATAAAAGTCCGGGCGACGAACCAATGGCGGTTCGGGTGTCCGTGGATAAAGGCGTCCTGCAGTGCATATGCACTGTCGGGCGCTTTTTTTTTGCGCGTGTGGAGCGGATATGAGCGATAAGTTTTCAATTTCACGGCGGCGCTTGCTGCAGGCAGGGGCCGCGCTGGGCGGCGCGATGCTGCTGCCGGGCGTGATGCAGGCCGCATGGGCCGGCGGCTCGGACAGACCGGAGCAAACCACCGTGCGGGTAGGGTTTATTCCGCTGACCGACTGTGCGCCGCTGGCTATCGCCGCAGCGAAGGGGTTTGACAAAAAATATGGCATTACCCTGGCGCCGAGTAAGGAGGCCAGCTGGGCGGCGGTGCGCGACAAGCTGGTGGCCGGTGAACTGGACGCGGCGCATATTCTCTATGGCCTGCTGTACGGTCTTGAACTGGGGATCGCCAGCAAGCCGCAGGCGATGGCTAATCTGATGACCCTCAACCGCAATGGTCAGGCCCTCACCCTCTCCAGCGAACTGCAGGAGAAAGGGGTGACCGACCTCGGCGGACTGAAACGGCTGATCGACCGCAGCGCGCCGGGCAGCTACACCTTCGCCCATACCTTTCCCACCGGCACCCATGCCATGTGGCTTTACTACTGGCTGGCGAGCGCCGGCATCGATCCCTTTAACGATGTGCGCACCGTCGTGGTGCCGCCGCCGCAGATGGTGATGAACATGCGCATCGGCAATATGAGCGGCTTTTGCGTCGGCGAGCCGTGGAACGCCCGCGCCATTAACGACCGTATCGGCTTCACCGCGGCCACTTCCCAGGATATCTGGCCTGAGCATCCGGAAAAGGTGCTGGGCGCCCGTCGCGACTGGGTGGAACGCCACCCGAACACCGCCCGCGCGCTGGTGGCGGCCCTGATGGAGGCGCAGCGCTGGATCGCCGCCTCGGCGGAGAACACCCGGGAGACGGCCCGCCTGCTCGCCAGACGCGGCTGGCTCAATACCAAAGAGCAGTACCTCACTGGCCGGATGCTTGGGGAGTATGACAACGGCCTCGGCCGCCGCTGGCAGGATGCCCATCCGATGCGCTTTTACGCCGAGGGAGAGGTGAGCTTCCCCTGGCTGTCGGACGGGATGTGGTTCCTCACCCAGTTTCGTCGCTGGGGGCTGCTGAAGCAGGCTCCGGATTACCTCGCGGTGGCGTCGCGTCTTAACCGCATCGACGTCTGGCAGGCGGCCGCCCAGGCGGTCGGCGGGATCAGCACACCGGCGGCCACGATGCGCAGCAGCACACTGATGGACGGTACGGTCTGGAACGGGTCTGACCCGGAAGGCTACGCCCGCCATTTCGCTATTCAACGTAAGGGGGCATGAGATGAAGCAGGCACAACGTAAGCAACCGGTCGTCAGCGTGGAGAACGCGCCTGGCGAAGTCATTATCCTGCCGCCGGTGCAGGTCCGGCGCACCACGCCGACCGTCACGCGCTGGCTGCGTGAGCTCACCCAGCGCCTGCTGCCCCCGCTGCTGGGGCTGGGGGTGCTGCTGCTGGCCTGGCAGCTGGCGGCGATGCACAGCAAAGGCTTTCCCACCCCGCTGAGCACGCTGGACTCGGCGCTGACGCTGTTTGCCGATCCGTTCTATCAGGACGGGCCGAATGACATGGGGATCGGCTGGAACGTGCTGGCCTCCCTGCAGCGCGTGGCGGTGGGCTTCGGCCTGGCGGCGCTGGCGGGCATTCCGCTGGGGTTTTTGATCGGCCGCTCGCTGTTCTTCGCCCGCATGTTTAATCCGCTGATTGCTCTGCTGCGCCCGGTCAGCCCGCTGGCCTGGCTGCCGATTGGCCTGCTGCTGTTCCAGAAGGCGGAGCCAGCCTCCAGCTGGACCATTTTTATCTGCTCCATCTGGCCGATGGTGATCAACACCGCGGAAGGCGTGCGGCGGATCCCGCAGGACTATCTCAACGTCGCCCGCGTCCTCCAGCTCTCAGAGTGGACGGTGATGCGCAAAATTCTCTTTCCGGCGGTGCTGCCGGCGGTGCTCACCGGCGTGCGCCTCTCCATCGGCATCGCCTGGCTGGTGATCGTGGCGGCGGAAATGCTCACCGGCGGGCTGGGGATCGGCTTCTGGATCTGGAACGAGTGGAACAACCTCAATGTGGAAAACATCATCATCGCCATCGTCATTATCGGCGTCGTCGGCCTGCTGCTGGAGCAGGGCCTGATGCTGCTCGCCCGCCGCTTTAGCTGGCAGGACAAATAAGGAGCCAATATGAAACCATTAATTCAGGTGCAGGCCGTCAGCCAGCGCTTCAACACCGCCAGCGGCGAGTTTCTGGCGCTACAGAATGTCTCCTTCGATATCGTCGAAGGGGAGACCATTAGCCTGATCGGCCACTCGGGGTGCGGAAAATCGACCCTGCTGAATCTGATCGCCGGGATCACGACCCCTACCGAGGGCGGACTGCTGTGCGATAACCGGGAAATCGCCGGGCCCGGGCCGGAGCGGGCGGTGGTTTTCCAGAACCACTCGCTGCTGCCGTGGCTGAGCTGTTTCGACAATGTGGCGCTGGCGGTGGATCAGGTGTTCCGTCGCACCATGAGCAAGCATGAGCGTCGGGAGTGGATTGAACACAACCTCGCGCGCGTGCAGATGAGTCATGCGCTGCATAAACGGCCCGGGGAGATCTCCGGCGGCATGAAGCAGCGGGTGGGTATCGCCCGGGCGCTGGCGATGAAGCCGAAAGTGCTGCTGCTTGATGAGCCCTTCGGCGCCCTGGACGCGCTGACCCGCGCTCACCTCCAGGACACGGTGATGCATATCCAGCAGGAGCTCAATACCACCATCGTCATGATCACCCACGACGTTGATGAAGCGGTGCTGCTTTCCGACAGGGTGCTGATGATGACCAACGGCCCGGCGGCGACGGTCGGCGAGATCCTCGCGGTCGATCTGCCGCGTCCGCGCCATCGCGTTCAGCTGGCGGACGACAGCCGGTACCACCATCTGCGCCAGCAGATCCTCCATTTCCTGTATGAAAAACAGCCGAAAGCGGCATAAGGAGGCGGTCATGACGCGGCGACTGGTGGTGATCGGTAACGGCATGGCGGCCACCCGGCTGGTGCAGCGGCTGGTTGAGCGCGACCCTGCGCGGTTTGCCATTACCGTCGTCGGCGACGAGCCGCACCCGGCCTATAACCGCATCCAGCTCTCGCCGCTGCTGGCTGGCGAAAAAACGGCCTCACAGATCCCGTTGCTGCCGGCGGAGTGGTACACCCGGCACGGGGTGTGTCTGCGGTCTGGCGAGGCGGTGGATGAAGTGGATGTTGCGCAACGGCGGCTGCGCATCGCTGACGCCTGGCTGCCGTGGGACGAGCTGGTTTTCGCCACCGGCTCGCGGCCCTTTATCCCGCCGCTGCCGGGCATTGATCGTCCGCAGGTTATGCCCTTCCGCACCCTGGCGGACGTGGAACGTATTCTGGCGATACCCGGCCCGGCGGTGGTGATTGGCGGTGGGGTTCTGGGCGTGGAGGCGGCGGCGGCGCTGCGTCGCCGCGGCGGGGAGGTCACACTCCTGCATCGCGGCAGCGGCTTAATGGCGCCGCTGATCGACGCCTTTGCCGCCGATGAGCTCAGGCAGCAGCTTGAAGCGCGCGGTATTCGCTGCGTGCTGGAGTGCCGGATCGCCGCCATCGACGCCGACGGCGTGCGGCTGGCGGACGGGCGCGTATTCCGCGCCGCCAGAGTGGTGCTGGCGACCGGCGTGCAGCCCAACAGCCGTCTGGCGGCGCAGTCCGGCGTGCTGTGCCAGCAGGGGATCGTGGTTGACCGCCAGATGGCCGCCTCGCTGCCGGGGCTCAGCGCCATTGGCGAGTGTTGCGAAATTGACGGCCAGACCTGGGGGCTGGTGGCTCCCTGCCTGCGCCAAGCCGAGGTGCTGGCGGATCGCCTGTGCGGCGCCCCCGGCGCGGGCTTTGTCTGGCAGGACGCCGGGACCCGCCTGAAGGTCACCGGCATTGAACTCTTTAGCGTCGGCGAACAGCAGGCCGGCGAACAGGATGACATCTATACCAGCTGGGATCCCATCGACCGGCACTATCGTCGCCTGCTGCTGCGCGACGGCCGCCTGCGCGGCGTGCTGCTGATGGGCGACTGTACCGCCGCCGCCGCGCTCACCGCGCGCCTGGAAAGCGACGAGCCCGCCACCGCGGACTGGCTTTTTGACCCTTCTTCAACGCAGCCGCAGGCTGCAGGAATAATGACGATGACGAAACCTGTATTAGTGCTGGTGGGACATGGCATGGTCGGCCACCATTTTCTCGAACAATGCGTGAGCCGCAACCTGCATCAGCAATATCGTATCGTGGTGTTTGGCGAAGAGCGTTACGCCGCCTACGACCGGGTGCATCTCTCCGAATATTTCGCCGGACGCAGCGCCGAATCGCTGTCGCTGGTGGCCGATGATTTCTTTCACCAGCACGGCATCGAACTCCGCCTCGGCAAGGCGGTGGCGACGATCGACCGCGACGCGCGGCTGGTGCGGGACGCCGAGGGGCATGAAACTCACTGGGATAAACTGGTGCTGGCGACCGGCTCCTATCCCTTTGTTCCGCCGATCCCTGGCAACGATCTCGACGGGTGCTTTGTCTATCGCACCCTTGACGATCTCGACCGTATCGCCGCCCATGCCGCCGCGGCGAAGACCGGGGTGGTGATCGGGGGCGGCCTGCTCGGGCTGGAGGCCGCCAACGCCCTGAAACAGCTGGGGCTGGAGACGCACGTGGTGGAGTTTGCCCCGAACCTGATGGCCGTCCAGTTGGATAACGGCGGGGCGGCGATGCTGCGGGAGAAGATCGTCGCCCTCGGCGTGGGGGTGCATACCAGCAAAGCCACCACCGCCATCGTGCGCGAGGCCGATGGCCTGCGGCTGAACTTTGCCGACGGCGGCACGCTGGCGGCCGACATGGTGGTCTTCTCGGCAGGGATCCGCCCGCAGGACGCGCTGGCCCGCGGCTGCGCGCTGCAGGTTGGCGAGCGCGGGGGGATTGGCATCGACGGCCAGTGCCGCACCACTGACCCGGACGTGCTGGCGATAGGCGAATGCGCCCTGTGGGATAATAAAATTTACGGCCTGGTGGCGCCGGGTTATCAGATGGCGCGGATCGCCGCGGCCACCCTCGCAGGAGAGGACGCCTGCTTTAGCGGCGCCGACATGAGCACCAAACTGAAGCTGCTGGGGGTTGACGTAGCCTCGTTTGGCGATGCGCAGGGGCGCACGCCGGGCTGCCAGAGCTATCAATGGACCGACGGTCCGCAGCAGGTTTACAAAAAAATCGTCGTCAGTCAGGACGGCAAAGCCCTGCTTGGCGGCGTGTTGGTGGGGGACGCCAGCGACTACGCCACGCTGCTGCAGATGATGCTGAACGGCATGGCGCTGCCGCCGCGTCCGGAGAGCCTGATCCTGCCGGCGCTGGAGGGGGCCGCGCCGAAGGCGCTGGGGGTGGCGGCGCTGCCCGACAGCGCGCCGATCTGCTCCTGCCATAGCGTCAGCAAAGGCGATATCTGCCAGGCGGTGAACAATGGCGCGGGGGATATGGCGGCGATAAAAAGCTGCACCAGAGCGGCCACCGGCTGCGGCGGCTGCAGCGCGCTGGTGAAACAGGTGATGGAGCACCAGCTGGCGGCGCAGGGCGTCGAAGTGAAAAAAGACGTCTGCGAGCATTTCCCGTGGTCGCGTCAGGAGATCTACCATCTGGTGCGGGTCAACCATATCCATACCTTCGAGCAGCTCATTAGCCGCTACGGCCAGGGGCACGGCTGCGAGGTTTGTAAACCGCTGGTGGCCTCGGTGCTGGCCTCCTGCTGGAACGAATACCTGCTGAAGCCGGCGCACCTGCCGCTGCAGGATACCAACGACCGCTATTTCGCCAACATTCAGAAGGACGGCACCTATTCGGTGGTGCCGCGGATGGCGGCGGGGGAAGTGACGCCGGACGGGCTGATCGCCATCGGGCAGATCGCCAAACGTTACCAGCTCTACAGCAAAGTGACCGGCGGCCAGCGCATCGACCTGTTTGGCGCACGGCTGGAACAGCTGCCGGCGATCTGGCGCGAGCTGGCCGACGCCGGGTTTGAAACCGGCCACGCCTATGGCAAGTCGCTGCGCACGGTGAAGTCCTGCGTCGGCGCAACCTGGTGTCGCTACGGCGTGCAGGACTCCACCGGGCTCGCGGTGCGGCTCGAGCATCGCTATAAAGGGCTGCGCGCCCCGCACAAAATCAAGATGGCGGTCTCCGGCTGCACCCGCGAATGCGCCGAAGCCCAGGGCAAAGATATCGGGGTGATTGCCACCGACAAAGGCTGGAATCTCTACGTCTGCGGCAACGGCGGAATGAAGCCGCGTCACGCCGACCTGTTTGCCAGCGACCTCGACGAAGCGACGCTGATCCGCAGCATCGATCGTCTGCTGATGTTCTATATCCGCACCGCCGATCGCCTGCAGCGGACCAGCACCTGGATGGACAACCTGGAGGGCGGCGTGGCCTACCTGCGGCAGGTGGTGCTGGAGGATAGCCTCGGCATTGGCGAGGAGCTGGAACAGGAGATGGCCCGCATCGTCGACAGCTACCAGTGCGAGTGGCAGACTACGCTCAACGATCCCCAGCGCCTGGCGCTGTTCCGCTCCTTCGTGAACAGCGACCAGCCCGACGAGGCGGTGCAGCGCCACGATCTGCGCGGTCAGCCGCAGCCGTTGCCTGCTGAAGCGTTGCCCGAAGGCGAACTCCCATCCCGGCCGTGGCAGGCGATTTGCGACCTTGACGCCATCCCGGCGCAGGCGGGGATCGGCGCCCGGTTAGGGGAGCGGCAGATCGCCCTGTTCCGCTTCGGCGATCGGGTGTATGCCCTGGACAACCGCGAGCCGGGCAGCGCGGCCAACGTGCTGTCGCGGGGGCTGTTAGGGGACGTCGGCGGGGAACCGGTGGTGATCTCCCCGCTGTACAAACAGCGGATTCGCCTGCGCGACGGCTGGCCGTGCGACGGCGGTGAACAGGCAGTGCGCGCCTGGCCGGTGAAAGTGGAAAACGGCAAAGTGTGGGTGGGCAGCCAGCAGCTGCTGGCGCGAGCGGAGGCCTCCTGATGAAGACCATCCGAACGACCTGTCCCTACTGCGGCGTAGGCTGCGGCGTGCTGGCGAGCGTGGATGACGCGGGTCAGGTGAGCGTGCGCGGCGACGAACAGCACCCGGCCAACCTCGGCCGCCTGTGCGTCAAAGGGGCGGCACTAGGGGAGACCACGGGCCTGGCGGGGCGGCTGCTGGCGCCGGAGGTGGACGGCCAGCCGGTGGCCTGGTCTCAGGCGCTGGCGGAGACCGCTTCCCGCCTGCAACAGGTTATCGACCAGCACGGTCCGCAGGCGGTGGCCTTCTACGCCTCCGGCCAGCTGTTAACGGAGGATTACTATGCCGCCAACAAGCTGATGAAGGGATTTATCGGCGCGGCGAACATCGACACCAATTCGCGGCTGTGCATGTCGTCGGCGGTAACCGGCTACAAGCGGGCCTTTGGCGCCGACGTGGTGCCCTGTAGCTATGAGGATGTGGAAAACAGCGATCTGGTGGTGCTGGTCGGCTCGAACGCCGCCTGGGCGCACCCGGTGCTGTACCAGCGTCTGGCGCAGGCGAAGCGGGATAATCCCCGGCTACAGATCGTGGCGATAGACCCCCGGCGCACCGCCACCTGCGAAATCGCCGATCGCCATCTGGCGCTGGCGCCGGGAAGCGACGGCGGGCTGTTCGTGGGGTTGCTTAACGCCCTGGCGCAGGCCGGGGCCTGCGTCGACGGTTTTCGCGACGGCCCGCAGGCGCTGGCCGCCGCCCGCGGCTGGGACGTGGCGAAAGTGGCGGCTTTTTGCGGCCTGCCCGCCGATGAGGTGGCGGGTTTCTATCGCGATTTTATCGCCGCCCCGCGGGCCATCACCCTCTACACCATGGGAATTAACCAGTCAGCCAGCGGCAGCGACAAATGTAATGCCATCATCAACGTCCATCTGGCCAGCGGAAAGTATGGCCGCCGCGGCTGCGGCCCCTTTTCGCTGACCGGTCAACCCAACGCCATGGGCGGGCGCGAAGTCGGCGGGTTGGCGACGATGCTGGCGGCGCACATGGATTTTGTGCCAGACGATCTGCAGCGGCTGGCCCGCTTTTGGGGAACCGAGCGGCTGGCGCAGACCCCGGGGCTGACCGCCGTGGAGCTGTTTGCCGCCATCGGCCGCGGCGAGGTGAAAGCGGTGTGGATCATGGGCACCAACCCGGTGGTGTCGCTCCCCGACAGCCACGCGGTGAGCCAGGCGCTGGCCGGCTGTCCGCTGGTGATCGTCTCGGATGTCGCCGCTGAGACGGATACCGGACAATTCGCCCACATTCGCTTTCCGGCGCTGGCCTGGGGCGAGAAAAATGGCACGGTCACCAACTCGGAGCGGCGCATCTCCCGTCAGCGTAGCTTCCTGCCGCCGCCGGGGGAGGCGAAAGCGGACTGGTGGATCATCGCCAGAGTGGGGCAGGCGCTGGGGTATCGCGAGGCGTTTGCCTGGCAGCATCCGCATGACGTCTTCCGCGAGCATGCGGCGCTGTCCGGTTTCGAAAACGACGGCCAGCGGGCGTTTGATATCGGCGCGCTGGCGGATCTCAGCCGCGAGGCTTGGGACGCCATGGCGCCGGTACGCTGGCCGGTCAGCCGCCGCCGCGCCGCCTGGGATGTTACGCGCGGCTGGCATAGCGATGGCAGGCTGCGGATGGTGCCAGTGACGCCTCAGCCGACCCGGGCGGCAACCGATGTCTTTTATCCGCTGATCCTCAACAGCGGGCGGATCCGCGATCAGTGGCACACCATGACCCGCACCGGCGCCGTGCCGCGGCTGATGCAGCATATCGCGGAGCCGGTGGTGGAGGTGGCGCCGCAGGACGCCGTTCGCTACCAGCTTGTCGCCGGCGGGCTGGCGCGGATCTGGTCGCGCCATGGGGTGATGGTGGCGAAAGTGGCGATCAGCGAAGGCCAGCGCCCCGGCTCGCTGTTTGTCCCAATGCACTGGAACAATCAGTTCGCCCGCCAGGGGCGGGTGAATAATCTGCTGGCCGCCGTCACGGACCCCCATTCCGCCCAGCCGGAGAGTAAACAGGCGGCGGTGGCCATCGCCCCCTGGCAGCCTGCCTGGCATAGCGAACTGTTTTGTCGCGAACCGCTGCCGTTTCCTGCGGCCTGGCACTGGCGGCGGCGGGCGGCGGCGGGCGTATTGCACTACTCGCTGGCCGGGGAGGCGTCAGCCCGACAGTGGCTCAGCGTCTGGTGCGCGCAGCGCGGCTGGCAGCTGCAGATAGCAGACGGCGGCGCGGTGTGGAACCTGCTGGCGTGGCATCAGGGGAGGCTGATGCTGGGCTGGTGGAGCGATGCGCGCGAGCCGGCGGTGGATAGCGCAGGGATAAGCGCCGCCTTCGCCGCGCCGCCGTCCGACGCCGCCCGGCGCCATGCGTTGCTCAGCGGCCGACCGGACGCCGCCGCCGCGCCGCCGGGGCGGATCGTCTGCAGCTGTTTTGGGGTGGGGGAGCGGGCGATCGGCGAGGCCATCGCCAGCGGCTGCGCCAGCGTTGGGGCTTTGGGCGCCAGGCTTAAGTGCGGGACCAACTGCGGCTCCTGCGTGCCGGAGCTCAACGCGCTGCTGACGGCGCAACCGGCCCGCGCCGGGGCGTAACGGCGCGGCGGCACCTTCTGTGGTTGGGCGACTATTTGCCCAACCGGTTTCAGCATATTCCTGGAATTGTCCGCAGGGCTGCGGGAGAAGGGAAAAAACGATAAACTAAAACTATCTTCCAATTTTTTCTGCGAGCCCGCGCAAAACCTGTTGATGCCTGTGTCGTACCGTTTGCTGCCATCCCTGATCTTTCTCCTGCTGCTGCCGGGCGCTCCTGTCTGGGCGCTGACCGCCAGCGACACCGCTCTTACGCCCCAGGGAGAAGATCCCTTGCCCGATTTGGAGATCGCCCCGCAGGTCGATGACGACGCCAGACACTTTGCCGAAGTGGCGAAGAAATTCGGCGAGGCCAGCATGAGCGATAACGGACTGACGGCGGGCGAGCAGGCGCAGATGTTCGCCATCAACAAACTCGGCAATGAAGTGAGCCACCAGCTGGAGAGCTGGCTCTCGCCGTGGGGCAACGCCAATGTCGACCTGCTGGTCGATAAAGAGGGGAAGTTCACCGGCAGTAAAGGGAGCTGGTTCGTGCCATTGCAGGATAACGATCGCTACCTGACGTGGAACCAGTATTCGGTGACCCGGCGCGAGAACGATCTGGTGGGCAACATTGGGCTTGGCCAGCGCTGGCGGGTCGGCGGCTGGCTGCTGGGCTATAACTCGTTTTATGACAAGGTGCTGAGCGAAAGCCTGGCCCGCGGCAGCGTCGGCGCCGAGGCGTGGGGGGAATATCTCCGCCTGTCGGCGAACTACTATCATCCGCTGGGCGACTGGCAGCTGCGGGAGAATCAAACTCAGGAGCAGCGGATGGCCGCGGGGTATGACGTTACCGCCCAGGCGCGGCTGCCGTTTTATGAGCACATCAACACCAGCGTCAGCGTCGAACAGTACTTCGGCGACAGCGTCGATCTGTTTCACACCGGCACAGGCTACCATAACCCGGTGGCCGTCTCCGTCGGGCTCAATTATACCCCGGTCCCGCTGGTCACTGTGACCGCCAAGCATAAGCAAGGGGAAAATGGCGTCAGCCAGAACAACGTTGGCCTGAAGCTCAACTACCGCTTTGGCGTGCCGCTCAAGCAGCAGCTGGCGGCGGACGAGGTGGCGTTCAGTAACTCGCTGCGCGGCAGCCGCTTCGACAGCCCGGAGCGGGATAATCTGCCGGTGGTGGAGTATCGGCAGCGCAAAAATCTGACGGTCTACCTGGCCACGCCGCCCTGGGATCTACAGTCCGGGGAGACGGTGCAGCTGAAGCTGCAGATCCATAGTCTGCACGGCATCAAGTCGCTGCACTGGCAGGGCGACACCCAGGCGCTCAGCCTGACGCCGCCGGTGGATGCCAGCAGCCCCGATGGCTGGAGCGTGATTATGCCGGTGTGGAACAGTGAACCGGGCGCCGCGAACCGCTGGCGCCTGTCGGTGGTGGTAGAGGATAAACAGGGGCAGCGCGTCTCCTCCAATGAGATCGTCCTGACGCTGACCGAGCCGCTGATCAAGTTCACCGCGCCTGGCGTCTCGTGGACGGACTCGCCTTAAAAAATTCGCTCCTGGTGGACCCATACCGCGGCTTCCACCCGGGATTTGAGCTTCATTTTCTTCAGCATGTGCTTGACGTGCACTTTGACGGTGCTTTCGGTGATATCCAGCCGGCGGGCGATCATTTTGTTCGGCAGCCCCTGGGCGATCAGCTTGAGGATGTCGCGCTCGCGCGGGGTCAGCTGGCTGATGTCGCGATCGGAGGTGGCGCGGTTGGCGCGCAGGCTGGCGGCCAGCACCGGGGTTAACGCTTCGCTTAATACCATCTCGCCGGCGGCGGCCTGCTGCAGCGCTTTCAGCAGATCTTCCGGCTCCATGTCTTTCAGCAGATAGCCATCGGCGCCGCGCTTGAGGGCGGTAACAACGTCCTCTTCATGGTTAGAGACGCTGAAGACCACCACCCGGCCAGACAGCGATTTCTCACGCAGTTTGTCCAGCGTCTCCAGACCGTTCATGCCCGGCATATTGAGGTCCAGCAGGATCAGGTCCGGATCCAGCGACTCCGCCAGCTCGATACCTTGCGCGCCATTGCTGGCTTCGCCAATCACCTGGATGTCCGGCGCCATGCTGATCAGTTGTTTCACGCCGGTGCGCAGCATCGGATGGTCGTCAATGAGAAGGATGGTTGCCCGTTCCTGTTGACTCATGGGGGTCTCCTTATTGGATGGAAAACGTTTTTTCCGGGATAAACGTGACGATCACTTCGGTCCCGCCGGTTTCCCGGCGCCGAACCTGACAGTCGCCGCGCAGACTTTGCGCGCGATCCCGCATAATGATTAAACCGTAATGGTTACTCCGCTCGGCGTGGTCCGGCACGCCGCGGCCGTTATCCGCCACCACCAGACGGACCTGATTATCGCGTTGTGACACCGTCACTGTGACTTGGGTCGCGCTGGCATGCTTCAGGGCATTGCTTAACGCTTCGCGGGCGATCTGCAGCAGGTGAATGGCCTGATGCGACGGCACAAAGCGCGGCGGGAGCTGATAATCAAGCTGCACCGTAAAGCCGAAGTGGGCGCTGTACTCCTGACAGCTGGCCTCCAGCGCCGGGCGCAGGCCCGGCTCGGTCAGCTGCAGGCGGAAGGTGGTCAACAGCTCACGCAGCTGGGCCCAGGAGGTATTCAGCTCGTTACGTATCTGCCCCAGCAGCTGACGGTTCTCCGCCGGCAAGGCGTCGCCCTGCATCTGCAGGCAGCTGACCTGCATCTTCATACAGGATAGCGACTGGGCGATGGAATCATGCAGCTCGCGGGCGATAGTGGCCCGCTCTTCCATAACGATCAGCTGCTGCTGTTTCTCCTGATGGCGGTCCAGCGCCAGGGTGCTGGTCAGTTGTTCAACCACAGTATCCACCAGCTGCTGCTGATCGTGGCTGAGATGACGGCCAACCGGCAGCGTCGCCAGCAGGATGCCGTACTGATTATGCGCATCCGACAGCCGCCACTTCAGCGTCGTTCCGCCATCCGGCAGCGGCGGCAGGTTGCGTGGGCAGAGGTAGCAGCCCATGTCGTCACATTCATTATCCGAGTGGCAGGTAAACTCCTGATGGTTGTCTTCATCTTCCAGATCGTAGACCCGCACCTCGATATCGCGCAGCAGCGTCAGACCCTGCAGGCCGTTCAGCACCGGCGAAATGCGTTCACAGAGCGGGGCGTTGGCGTGCAGCCGGCGGTTGGCCTGCCATAAGAAAGCGAGGATCTCGTTCTTCTGTTCCAGCCCGGCGGTCTTCTCCTGCACCCGGCGCTCGAGCACGGCGTAGCTTTCCGCCAGCTCTTCCGACATGTTATTTAGCGCCATGCCGAGGGTCGCCATTTCGTTGCGTCCGCTGATGTGCGCCCGCTGGGTGAAATCACGCTGGCTCACCGCTCGCGCCATGCTCAGCAGCTGTTTCCATGGCCGCAGCAGGCGGGCGCGTAGCCAGATGATGGTGAAGATCAACAGCAGCGCCATGCCGATGGCGAGGAGGCGATGGATCCAGACCACCCGTTCGATACGCTGCTCGGTGGTATGGTCGAATGCGGTGACCAGCTGGTCGATACGATCGACAAAGTCGGCGACATCCTGGGCGACCTCCGCCTGGTTGACCGCGCGCTGCAGGCCGGGAGCCAGCGCCAGCTGCCAGTACTGCTGCAGGGCCTGCAGCTGGCGCTCCTGCCCGTCGCGGCGGGCGGAGTTTTGCAGCTCCGGACTGAAGACGGTGGCGGTCATATCATCGACCAGCTTTTGGTCGTGTTCATTCAGCGGGATCGCCGCCAGCAGCCGGTAGCTCTGCATGCGTAATGACCCGGCTTTGTTAATGGCGTGCGCGCTGCCCTGCACGCCGTTGACCAGGCGCGCGGAGATCGCCATACCGGCGACGCCAGTAAGGGTGGCAAGCAGGACGATCAACGCCAGTTGATTGACCAGCGTCAGCGGGGTAAAAAGACGTTTTAACATGGAATGCGTGGCTCCTGACCGGTCGTGTCCCCGGGAGTGGCGCTTATTCTCGGCTATCCCCTGGAGTATACCCATACCCACAAAGAGTTACTCCTTAATTGTCGGTGGTAGGCGCCGTTGGGAGAGGGGTTAGACGCATCCCGGCAGCCGTGTGAAAAACCACACTTTTTTTCCCACCATTCTCTACTCACTTCGGAGCATGGTTTATTTTCGCACAAATTAGCGCGCGCTTTTCCTTTGATTTATATCAACTTACCGCCCGGGGCAACCCCTAAGGTAGCGGCAGGAAAAATGAATAATCAGAGGTATCTATGAGTCAATCTTCCCTCCCGGAGAAGGCTAACCGCTCGGTCATTACCGACTGGCGGCCTGAAGATCCTGAATTCTGGCAACAGCGCGGCCACCATGTGGCGAGCCGCAATTTATGGATCTCCGTTCCCTGTCTGTTACTGGCGTTCTGCGTGTGGATGTTGTTCAGCGCCGTTGCCGTTAACCTCAACAAAGTGGGCTTTCAGTTTACGACCGATCAGCTGTTTATGCTGACCGCGCTGCCGGCGCTGTCAGGCGCTTTGTTGCGCGTGCCTTACGCTTTCATGGTACCGCTGTTCGGCGGCCGCCGCTGGACGGCGTTCAGTACCGGGATCATGATTGTGCCGTGCGTGTGGCTGGGCTTTGCGGTCCAGGATACCTCCACGCCGTTTAGCGTCTTCGTGATCATCTCTCTGCTGTGCGGCTTCGCCGGGGCCAACTTCGCCTCCAGTATGGCCAATATCAGCTTCTTCTTCCCGAAAGCGAAGCAGGGCGGGGCGCTGGGCGTCAACGGCGGCCTTGGTAATATGGGCGTCAGCGTGATGCAGCTGGTCGCGCCGCTGGTGGTGTCGGTCTCGGTGTTTGCCATTTTTGGCGGGACCGGCAGCGAGCAGCCGGACGGCTCAATGCTGTATCTGGAAAACGCCGCGTGGATCTGGGTACCTTTCCTGATTATTTTCACCCTGGCGGCGTGGTTCTTTATGAACGACCTGTCCGCTTCTAAAGCCTCGCTGAGCGAACAGCTGCCGGTGCTCAAACGCCTGCACCTGTGGATCATGGCGCTGCTCTATCTGGCGACCTTCGGCTCCTTTATCGGTTTCTCCGCCGGTTTCGCCATGCTGTCAAAGACCCAGTTCCCGGACGTGCAGATCCTGCACTACGCCTTCTTCGGTCCGTTTATTGGCGCGCTGGCGCGTTCGATGGGCGGGGCGATCTCCGACCGTCTCGGCGGTACCCGCGTGACGCTGGTCAACTTTGTGGTGATGGCTGTCTTCTGTGCGCTGCTGTTCCTGACCCTGCCGACCAACGGCCAGGGCGGTAACTTCATCGCCTTCTTCGCGGTGTTTATGGTGCTGTTCCTGACCGCCGGGCTGGGGAGCGCTTCCACCTTCCAGATGATCTCCGTGATCTTCCGTAAGCTGACCATGGACCGGGTGAAGGCCCAGGGCGGCAGCGAAGCCCAGGCGATGCGCGAGGCGGCGACCGATACCGCGGCGGCGCTGGGCTTTATCTCCGCTATTGGCGCCATCGGCGGCTTCTTTATTCCGAAGGCGTTCGGTATCTCGCTGGATCTGACCGGCTCGCCGGCCGGCGCGATGAAAGTCTTCCTGATCTTCTATATCGCCTGCGTGATCATCACCTGGGCGGTATACGGCCGTAAGCGTCAGTAATTCGCTATCGTCGATGTTGCTTCGTAAAGGCGTACTCCCGGAGGAGGCGCCTTTTTTTACCGGCCTATTTAGTTACAACATACTAATGGGTGATTGGATACGTATTGGCCACTGAGCCGGGAAGGGACGGCTTGCCAGCGTCACTGCTCTACCCCTTAATACCTCCCTGGTGAACAATTCCGCGCCTGGTGACCCATTTTTCGATAAAAACCATTAAAAAACAATAAGTTAAAAAATTTAACTTCCTACCACCTTGGTGGTAAATGCCAATTTCCGCCGCGATAACAAGCCAGTCCGTATTGATCGCTATCAATTCCCGTCCGCTTTCATAGCGTTACCTTCGCTGCAAATCCAGCAATGTCGATTTATCAGAGAGCCGTCAGGCTCCATATCAGGAGAAACCCGATGAGTAAATTCCTGGACCGGTTTCGCTACTTCAAACAGAAGGGTGAAACCTTTGCCGATGGGCACGGCCAGCTTCTAAACACCAACCGGGACTGGGAGGATGGATACCGTCAACGTTGGCAGCATGACAAAATTGTGCGTTCCACTCACGGTGTCAACTGCACCGGTTCATGCAGCTGGAAGATTTATGTCAAAAACGGACTGGTGACCTGGGAGACCCAGCAAACGGACTATCCGCGCACCCGTCCGGACCTGCCAAACCACGAACCACGCGGCTGCCCGCGCGGCGCCAGCTACTCCTGGTATCTGTACAGCGCGAACCGCCTGAAATACCCGCTGATGCGCAAACGCCTGATGAAGATGTGGCGGGAAGCGAAGGTCCAGCACAGCGATCCGGTTGAGGCATGGGCCTCGATTATCGAAGACGCCGACAAAGCGAAAAGCTTCAAGCAGGCTCGCGGTCGCGGCGGTTTTGTCCGCTCCTCCTGGCAGGAAGTGAATGAGCTGATTGCCGCCTCCAACGTCTATACCGTGAAAACTTACGGTCCGGATCGCGTGGCCGGCTTCTCGCCGATCCCGGCGATGTCGATGGTCTCCTACGCCTCCGGCGCTCGTTACCTGTCGCTGATCGGCGGTACCTGCCTGAGCTTCTACGACTGGTACTGCGACCTGCCGCCGGCCTCGCCGATGACCTGGGGCGAGCAGACCGACGTGCCGGAATCCGCCGACTGGTACAACTCCAGCTATATCATCGCCTGGGGCTCCAACGTGCCGCAGACCCGTACCCCGGATGCGCACTTCTTTACCGAAGTTCGCTATAAAGGGACCAAAACTGTCGCCATCACCCCGGACTACGCCGAAATCGCCAAGCTCTGCGATCTGTGGCTGGCGCCGAAGCAGGGTACTGATGCCGCGATGGCGCTGGCGATGGGCCACGTGATGCTGCGTGAGTTCCATCTTGATAAACCGAGCCAGTACTTCACCGATTACGTGCGTCGCTACACCGACATGCCGATGCTGGTGATGCTTGAGGAGCGCGACGGCTATTACGCCGCCGGCCGCACGCTGCGCGCGTCCGACCTCGTGGATTCCCTTGGTCAGGAGAAGAATCCGGAATGGAAAACCGTCGCCTTTGATGAGAAGGGCGATCTGACCGTGCCGAACGGTTCCCTCGGATTCCGCTGGGGCGACAAAGGCAAATGGAACCTCGAACAGCGCGACGGTAAAACCGGCGAAGAGATTGAGCTGCGTCTGAGCCTGCTGGGCAGCCATGACGAGGTCGCGGACGTCGGCTTCCCGTACTTCGGCGGCGAAGGTTCTGAACACTTCAACAAAGTCGCGCTGGAAAACATTCTGCTGCACAAACTGCCGGTTAAACGCCTGCAGCTGGCTGACGGCTCCACCGCCCTGGTGACCACCGTGTACGACCTGACCATGGCCAACTATGGCCTGGAGCGCGGTCTGAACGATGACAACTGCGCCGCCAGTTATGATGAAGTGAAAGCCTACACCCCGGCCTGGGCGGAGAAAATTACCGGCGTCTCCCGCGCGCATATTATCCGTACCGCCCGCGAGTTTGCCGATAACGCCGATAAAACCCATGGTCGGTCGATGATTATCGTCGGGGCGGGTCTCAACCACTGGTTCCACCTCGACATGAACTACCGCGGTCTGATCAACATGCTGATCTTCTGCGGTTGCGTCGGCCAGAGCGGCGGCGGTTGGGCGCACTATGTGGGCCAGGAAAAACTGCGTCCGCAGACCGGCTGGCAGCCGCTGGCGTTCGCCCTTGACTGGCAACGTCCGGCACGTCATATGAACAGCACCTCGTACTTCTATAACCACTCCAGCCAGTGGCGCTATGAAAGCGTGACCGCGCAGGAGCTGCTCTCGCCGATGGCGGATAAATCCCGCTACAGCGGCCATCTGATCGATTTCAACGTCCGCGCCGAGCGGATGGGCTGGCTGCCGTCGGCGCCGCAGCTGGGCGTAAACCCGCTGCGCATCGCCAATGAGGCGAAAAAAGCGGGCATGACGCCGGTGGATTACACCGTCAAATCTCTGAAGGAGGGATCGATTCGCTTTGCGGCAGAGCAGCCGGAAAACGGAAAAAACCATCCGCGTAACCTGTTTATCTGGCGTTCCAACCTGCTGGGCTCCTCCGGTAAAGGTCATGAGTACATGCTCAAGTACCTGCTGGGTACGGAGAACGGCATTCAGGGTAAAGACCTTGGCAAGCAGGGCGGCGTGAAGCCGGAAGAAGTCGAATGGCGCGATAACGGCCTCGACGGCAAACTGGACCTGGTGGTGACCCTCGACTTCCGTCTGTCGAGCACCTGTCTCTACTCCGATATCGTGCTGCCGACCGCCACCTGGTACGAAAAAGACGACATGAATACCTCGGATATGCATCCGTTTATTCATCCGCTGTCGGCGGCCGTTGACCCGGCCTGGGAATCGAAGAGCGACTGGGATATCTACAAAGGTATCGCGAAGAAATTCTCTGAAGTGTGCGTGGGCCACCTCGGTAAAGAAACCGACGTCGTTACGCTGCCGATCCAGCATGATTCCGCCGCGGAAATGGCGCAGCCGCTGGACGTCAAAGACTGGAAGAAGGGTGAATGTGACCTGATTCCGGGGAAAACCGCCCCGCATATTATTCCGGTCGAGCGTGATTATCCGGCGACTTATGAGCGCTTCACCTCCATTGGCCCGCTGCTGGAAACCATCGGCAACGGCGGGAAAGGCATCGCCTGGAATACCCAGAGCGAAATGGACCTGCTGCGTAAGCTCAACTACACCAAGGACGAAGGCCCGGCGAAAGGTCAGCCGAAGCTGGAAACGGCCATCGACGCCGCGGAGATGATCCTCACCCTGGCGCCGGAAACGAACGGTCAGGTGGCGGTGAAGGCGTGGAAAGCGCTGAGCGAAATCACCGGCCGCGAACACGCGCACCTGGCGCTGAACAAAGAAGACGAGAAGATCCGTTTCCGCGATATTCAGGCGCAGCCGCGGAAAATCATCTCCAGCCCGACCTGGTCCGGGCTGGAAGACGAACACGTCTCCTATAACGCCGGATACACCAACGTTCACGAGCTGATCCCATGGCGTACCCTGTCCGGTCGTCAGTCGCTGTATCAGGATCACCAGTGGATGCGCGACTTTGGCGAGAGCCTGCTGGTTTATCGTCCGCCGATTGACACCCGCTCGGTGAAAGCGGTGATGGGCGAGAAGTCCAACGGCAACCCGGAGAAGGCGCTGAACTTCCTGACGCCGCACCAGAAATGGGGTATCCACTCGACCTACAGCGATAACCTGCTGATGCTGACCCTGTCACGCGGCGGTCCGATCGTCTGGATGAGCGAGGCGGATGCGAAAGATCTGGGTATCGAAGATAACGACTGGATCGAAGTGTTCAACGCCAACGGCGCCCTGACGGCGCGCGCGGTGGTGAGCCAGCGCGTGCCGGCCGGGATGACCATGATGTACCACGCGCAGGAACGCATCGTGAACCTGCCTGGCTCTGAAGTCACCGGCCAGCGCGGCGGGATCCATAACTCGGTTACCCGTATTACGCCGAAACCGACCCATATGATCGGCGGCTATGGCCATCTGGCCTATGGCTTTAACTACTACGGCACCGTCGGCTCCAACCGCGATGAGTTTGTGGTGGTACGTAAGATGAAGAACATTAACTGGTTAGACGGCGAAGGCAATGACCAGGTACAGGAGAGCGTAAAATGAAAATTCGTTCACAAGTCGGCATGGTGCTGAATCTCGATAAATGCATCGGCTGCCACACCTGCTCGGTAACCTGTAAAAACGTCTGGACCAGCCGGGAAGGGATGGAGTACGCCTGGTTCAATAACGTAGAGAGTAAGCCTGGCGTCGGTTTTCCGAACGACTGGGAAAACCAGGAGAAATGGAAGGGCGGCTGGATCCGCAAAATCAACGGCAAGCTGCAGCCGCGCATGGGCAACCGCGCGATGCTGTTAGGTAAAATCTTCGCGAACCCGCATCTGCCGGGCATCGATGATTACTACGAGCCGTTCGATTTCGACTACCAGAACCTGCATAACGCCCCGGAGAGTAAACATCAGCCGATCGCCCGTCCGCGCTCGCTGATCACCGGCCAGCGGATGGACAAGATCACCAGCGGTCCGAACTGGGAAGAGATCCTCGGCGGCGAGTTTGAAAAGCGCGCCAAAGACCAGAACTTCGACAACATGCAGAAGGCGATGTACGGCCAGTTCGAGAACACCTTCATGATGTATCTGCCGCGCCTGTGCGAGCACTGCCTGAATCCGGCGTGCGTCGCAACCTGCCCGAGCGGCGCCATCTATAAGCGTGAAGAAGACGGCATCGTGCTGATCGACCAGGACAAGTGCCGCGGCTGGCGGATGTGCATCACCGGCTGCCCGTACAAGAAGATCTACTTCAACTGGAAGAGCGGGAAATCTGAGAAGTGCATCTTCTGCTACCCGCGTATTGAATCCGGAATGCCGACGGTATGCTCCGAAACCTGCGTGGGCCGAATCCGCTACCTCGGCGTCCTGCTGTATGACGCGGACGCGATCGAAAATGCCGCCAGCACCGAGAACGAGAAAGATCTCTATCAGCGTCAACTGGACGTTTTCCTCGATCCGAACGACCCGAAAGTGATTGAGCAGGCGCTGAAAGATGGCGTGCCGCAGGGCGTGATTGAAGCCGCGCAGCAGTCGCCGGTCTGGAAAATGGCGATGGACTGGAAGCTGGCCCTGCCGCTGCACCCGGAATATCGCACCCTGCCGATGGTCTGGTACGTGCCGCCGCTGTCGCCGATTCAGTCCGCCGCCGATGCCGGCGAACTGGGCAGCAACGGGATCCTGCCGGACGTGGAAAGCCTGCGTATTCCGGTGCAGTATCTGGCGAACCTGCTGACCGCCGGCGATACCCAACCGGTCCTGTTGGCCCTGAAGCGGATGCTGGCGATGCGTCACTATAAGCGGGCGGAAACCGTTGACGGCGTTGTCGATACCCGCGCGCTGGAAGAGGTGGGCTTAAGCGAAGCGCAGGCTCAGGAGATGTACCGCTACCTGGCGATCGCCAACTACGAAGATCGTTTCGTGGTGCCGAGCAGCCATCGTGAACAGGCGCGGGAAGCGTTTCCGGAGAAAAATGGCTGCGGCTTTAGCTTTGGCGACGGCTGCCACGGCTCTGACAGCCAGTTCAACCTGTTCAACAGCCGTCGTATCGACGCCATCGACGTGACCAGCAAAACGGAGCCGCACGCATGATTGAACTTGTGATTGTGTCGCGTTTGCTCGAATACCCTGACGCTGCCTTATGGCAGCATCAGCAGGAGATGTTCGAGGCGCTCGCGTCATCGGAGAAACTCAGCAAAGAAGATGCTCACGCGCTGGGCGTTTTTCTGCGCGATCTGCTGGCTCAGGATCCGCTGGATGCCCAGGCGGCCTACAGCGAACTGTTTGACCGCGGCCGGGCCACCTCGCTGCTGCTGTTTGAACACGTGCACGGCGAATCCCGCGATCGCGGGCAGGCGATGGTTGACCTGATGGCGCAGTATGAGCGCCACGGTCTGCTGCTCGATAGCCATGAGCTGCCGGATCATCTGCCGCTGTATCTGGAGTATCTGGCGCAGCTGCCGGAAGAGGAAGCGCTTGGCGGCCTGCGGGACGTCGCGCCGATCCTCGGCCTGCTCAGCGCGCGCCTGCAGCAGCGCGAGAGCCGCTATGCGGTGCTGTTCGAGCTGCTGCTGAAGCTGGCCAACACTCAGGTCGACAGCCAGAAAGTGGCGGAGAAGATTGCCGACGAAGCCCGCGACGATACGCCGCAGGCGCTGGACGCAGTCTGGGAAGAAGAACAGGTTAAATTCTTTGCCGACCAGGGCTGCGGCGAGTCGGAGATTTCCGCTCACCAGCGTCGTTTTGCCGGAGCCGTGGCCCCGCAATATCTGAATATCTCTAACGGAGGACAGCAATAATGCACTTCCTGAATATGTTCTTCTTTGACATTTATCCGTACATTGCGGGCTCGGTGTTTCTGATCGGCAGCTGGCTGCGCTATGACTACGGTCAGTACACCTGGCGCGCGGCCTCCAGCCAGATGCTGGACCGTAAAGGGATGAATCTGGCGTCGAACCTGTTTCATATCGGCATCCTCGGCATTTTCGCCGGCCACTTCCTCGGCATGCTGACGCCGCACTGGATGTATGAATCTTTCCTGCCGATCGACGTCAAGCAGAAGATGGCGATGATCGCCGGCGGCGCCTGCGGTGTGATGACCCTGGTGGGCGGTTTACTGCTGCTCAAGCGTCGTCTGCTCAGCCCGCGCGTTCGCGCCACCACCACCGGTGCGGATATTCTGATCCTCTCCCTGCTGATGGTGCAGTGTGCGTTGGGCCTGCTGACGATCCCGTTCTCAGCCCAGCATATGGACGGCAGCGAAATGATGAAGCTGGTCGGCTGGGCGCAGTCGGTGGTCACCTTCCACGGCGGTGCGTCGCAGCACCTGGATGGCGTGGCGTTTATCTTCCGCGTCCACCTGGTGCTGGGTATGACCCTGTTCCTGCTGTTCCCGTTCTCCCGTCTGGTTCATATCTGGAGCGCGCCGGTAGAGTACCTGACGCGCAAATACCAGATTGTTCGCGCCCGTCGCTAACTGGCCCGCGACTGCTGACTGACCCCGCTCTGGCGGGGTTTTTTTTCGCCCCAGCCGAGGTTATTCCCCGCGGCGGCAAACAGAATCAGCATCCCGCCGCACCACTGCACAGGGGTTAACGCATGGTGGAAGACCAGATAGTCGACCCCCATCGCCACCAGTGGATAAATAAAGGAGAGTGAACCGGTAATGGGCGTTGGCAGCTTCTGTATCGCGCTATATAAAAGCTGATACATGATCCCGGTATGGACGACGCCGAGGATCAGCAGATAGCGCCAGGGAAAGCTGGCAGAAAACTCGGGCATTTGCACGAGCGGCAGCAGCATCACGACGCCGACCAGCACCTGAATAAAGGCGATATGCTGAGCAGGGAGCGGATGCAGTTTGCGGGCGATAATGGCGGTCAGAGCATAGAAAAATGCTGCGGCTAATGCCAGCAAAACGCCAGTCGCGAGACTATCGCCGTGCGCCGGGGCAAGCTCGCTTGACAGCAGGATCACCACGCCGCCGAAGGCCAGCAGTAACCATCCCCATTTTACGGCGCTGACTCGCTCCCCCAGCATCATGCCCATCAGTACCAGCATAAACGGCTGGGTGTTGTAGACCACCGTAGCCATGCCAATTGAAATACGCGAGTAGGCGGCAAAAAGCAGTAGCCAGTTGATGACCAGCGCAATGCCGCCAAGCACCGCGAGGGCGAGGGTGAAGCGCGTGAGACGACTGAAGGGTTGGCGACTAAGAACGATAAACAGCAGCAGGGTCAGCGCGCCAATCAGGCAGCGCCAGAACACCACATCAATTACCGGCAAACCCGAGAGCAGCACGAACGCGCCGATCGAGCCAGAAATTATCATCGCTAGGCTCATTTGCCAGACGCCGCGGGTAAGTTGCATATTTCACCTCCAGTAGTTTTCCATTATTGTGCGAAAAATCCTGACAGCCTGACATGGCTGAATTAAGGTAAGCAGGGGGAAATTCCTTTCATAATTAGGTGAAAACCATGAATGACTTACTTGATGAAATTGACCGGGCGATCCTCGCTTGCCTGACTCAGGACGCCAGAGTCTCGTTGAAGGTATTGAGCGCGCGGGTGGGGCTGACCTCGCCGAGCACCGCCGAGCGGGTGAAGCGCCTGGAGGAGCGGGGGGTGATCCAGGGCTATGGGGCGCGGGTGAATCTTGCCGCGCTGGGCTACAGCCTGCAGGCGCTGGTGCGGGTACGGCCGCTGCCTGGTCTGCTGCAGAAGGTGGATAAATATATCCAGGCGATGCCGGAGTGCATCGAAAGTGACAAAGTGACCGGAGAAGATTGTTTCGTGATGCGACTGGTGGTGCGTGATATTGCCCAACTGGATACGCTGCTTGACGGCCTGGCCGAATTTGCTCAGTGCAATACCTCGGTGGTGAAAAGTTCGCCGGTGAAGAGACGACTGCCCCCGCTGTGAGTTTCCCGGAGGCGGCGCGGCGCACCAGTCCGGGCTGCCGGTCGGCACAGGCAGCGTTCTCTCGCTACGCTCGAGTCGAACCTTAGTCGAAGCTTCTCATCCTTCCCCGTAGGGCAGAATATAAAAGATCGTCGAGTAGTCGAATTGGGGCGTTTTTTAAGAAGATGGTGGTGGGGGAAGGATGACTCGGCGCTAACGCGCCTCGCCCTTCGGGCCGTTGCCTGCGGCAACGTTCTCTCGCTACGCTCGAGTCGAACCTTAGTTGAAGCTTCTCATCCTTCCCCGTAGGGCAGAATATAAAAGATCGTCGAGTAGTCGAATTGGAAGTTTTTTAAGAAGATGGTGGTGGGGGAAGGATTCGAACCTTCGAAGTCGATGACGGCAGATTTACAGTCTGCTCCCTTTGGCCGCTCGGGAACCCCACCAGGGGTAAAATCAAATTGTAGTCTATTCAGCAAAGTGAATGGTGGTGGGGGAAGGATAACTCGTCGCTATCGCTCCTCGCCCTTCGGGCCGTTGCCTGCGGCAACGTTCTCTCGCTGGCGCTCGAGTCGAACCTTAGTCGAAGGTTCTTGCCCTTCCCGCTAAGTGCAAACATCGTTTACGTCTGCCGGGGAAACCCTATCACTGTAGTGAATAATGGTGGTGGGGGAAGGATTCGAACCTTCGAAGTCGATGACGGCAGATTTACAGTCTGCTCCCTTTGGCCGCTCGGGAACCCCACCACGGGGTAATGCTTAGTACTGGCCTGCTTCCTTCTCGGGAAGCGGGGCGCATCATACCAAATGATGCGCCCCTGTAAAGCATTCCTTTGACAAAAATAAACTGGTTGCCTGATTTTTACCCGTAACGCCGGAAAGCTAACCAATTCATTTCTCAGTCGATTAAAGAATAATCGTCCGGTTACCGTAGACGAAGACGCGCTGCGCCAGGACCTGATACAGCGCCCGGCTCAATACGTTTTTTTCGACATCGCGCCCGGCACGCATCATATCTTCTGCGGTATAAGTATGATCGACGTGAATGACGTCCTGCATAATGATGGGACCTTCGTCCAGGTTATCATTCACGTAGTGGGCGGTGGCGCCGATGATCTTCACACCGCGCTCATAGGCCTGATGATACGGACGCGCGCCGATAAACGCCGGCAGGAACGAGTGGTGAATATTAATGATCTTGTTCGGGAAACGAGCGACAAATTCCGGCGTAAGAACGCGCATATACTTGGCCAGCACCACGTAATCCGGTTCATGGGCGGCAATCGCGTCGCCCATCTGCTTGTCGTGCTCTTCGCGGCTCAGCCCTTCATGGCTGACCAGTTCAAACGGGATGCCAAAACGTTCCACCAGCGGGCGCAGGGTGTCATGGTTGCCAATAACCGCGGCAATGTCGACATCCAGCCCGCCGTAGTTGGCTTTCATCAGCAGATCGCCGAGGCAGTGCGCCTCTTTCGTCACCAGAATCACTACCCGGCGGCGGCCTGCCGGATTGAGTTCACGAATCGAGCCTTCCGGCAGGGCGCTGTCCAGATCGGCCAGCAGAATAGCGTCGTTGAAAATGCCTTCCAGTTCGGTGCGCATAAAGAAACGACCGGTACGGTGGTCAACAAATTCGTTGTTCTGCACAATGTTAAGTTCGTGCTTGTAGCAGATATTGGTGATACGCGCGATGAGGCCTTTCTGATCAGGGCAAATAGTGCGTAGTACTTTACGTTGTAATGAATGCATCGCGAGGAAAATCCTGTAGTGTTTGCAAGCGCTGCGGTAGCGTTACTGGCCGCAGCATTTTTTAAATTTTTTACCTGAACCGCAAGGGCAGGGGTCGTTACGGCCAATCAGCGGCCGTGTCCCGTCGATATAGTACCACTGTCCATTTTCTTTTAAGAATCTGGAACGTTCAATAATGGCGCCCGGGCGGTTATTGTCATTAAAGCGGGCGATAAAGCTGACAAAGCCTTCATTGGCGGCTCGTCCATCATCGCTGGCGAACAGGGTTAAGCCCAGCCATTCGGTGTGGGCAAAGCCTTTCTCCAGTTCGGCGCGAAACTGCTGCGCCTGACAGGACGGATGCCAGGTTTTGATCAGATAGTCGGCATCTTTCATGACGAACGCGCTGTAACGGGAGCGCATAAGCTGTGACGGGCCTGGCGCAAGCTCAGCGCCGGACAGATATCGCTGGCAACATGAGCTATACTCCAGTGCGCTGCCACAGGGGCATAATTGCGACAAAATTGCCTCCATGGAAGAAAGAGTAACGGCGCTTCTACGCCAAAGGGCTTTATGTTAACTGAGCCGTGACAATGTTGCCACGCTCAGAGTGGAAGGATAGTTATCAGTACTAATGAGAAAGCTTAAAATTGGTCTGGCGTTAGGTGCGGGCGCCGCCCGCGGATGGTCGCATATTGGCGTCATCAACGCCCTCCAGCAGGCCGGCATTGAGATTGATATCGTGGCCGGTTGCTCTATCGGTTCGCTGGTAGGGGCGGCGTATGCCTGTAACCGACTCCCGGCCCTTGAGTCCTGGGTCTGCTCTTTCAGTAACTGGGACGTTCTGAAACTGATGGACCTCTCCTGGCGCCGCGGTGGACTACTGCGGGGTGAAAAGGTGTTCAATCATTATCGCCGCATCATGCCCGTGACCGATATCGAACACTGCGAGCGGCGATTTGCCGCCGTCGCGACAAATTTAAGCACTGGCCGGGAGCTGTGGTTTACCGAAGGCGATCTGCACTTAGCGATTCGAGCCTCCTGCAGTATGCCGGGGTTAATGTCGCCGGTCAGGCATAACGGTTACTGGCTGGTCGATGGCGCGGTGGTCAATCCGGTTCCCGTATCGCTTACGCGGGCAATGGGGGCGGATATCGTGATTGCCGTGGATTTGCAACATGATGCCCACCTTATGCAGCAGGATTTATTCTCCCTCGAAACGCCGCGGCGGGAAGCCGAAGCGAAGGAGGGGCCATGGCATACTCGTCTGCGCGCACGCTTGACGCAAATGAGTTCCCGCCGTACGGCCGTGACGCCGACGGCGATGGAGATCATGACCACCTCTATCCAGGTCCTGGAGAACCGTCTTAAACGCAATCGTATGGCGGGTGACCCGCCGGATATCCTGTTGCAACCGTACTGTCCGCAAGTCTCGACGCTTGATTTCCATCGCGCCGGCGAGGCGATTACCGCAGGGCAGTTGGCGGTAGAAAAGAAAATGGATGAATTATTACCCTTAGTGCGTACCGCGATTTAACGCACGAGTACCTGACTTAAGCAAATTCTGACAGGCGATAGTGAGAATAGCGTGCCACTATTGAATTATCGTCAGCCAGGGGAGATATCATGACGCAGCCATTGGCGGGAAAACAGATTCTGATAGTTGAAGACGAACCCGTTTTCCGCTCACTCTTGCATGGATGGCTGACCTCGCTGGGAGCAACAACCTTCCAGGCGGAAGATGGCAAGGATGCCCTGCATAAAATGACGGAGGTGCATCCGGACCTGATGATTTGCGACATTTCGATGCCGAGAATGAACGGTCTGGAGCTGGTGGAAACGTTGCGTAATCGCGGCGAGCAGCTACCGATCCTGATGATTTCCGCTACCGAAAACATGGCCGATATAGCCAAAGCGTTGCGGCTTGGCGTTCAGGACGTGTTGTTAAAGCCAGTAAAAGATTTCGATCGCCTGCGCGAAACCGTTTATGCCTGCCTCTATCCTGCGATGTTCAGTTCACGGGTGGAAGAGGAAGAGCGATTATTTGAGGACTGGGACGCGCTGGTCAGTAATCCCACTGCGGCTTCACGATTACTGCAGGAATTACAGCCGCCGGTGCAACAGGAAATGTCGCACTGCCGCATTCATTATCGCCAGCTGGTGTCGGCGGATAAACCCGGTCTGGTACTTGATATCGCGCCGCTCTCAGACAATGATTTGGCCTTCTATTGTCTGGATGTCACACGGGCAGGAGATAATGGCGTCCTGGCCGCTTTATTATTGCGCGCGTTGTTCAATGGCTTGCTACAGGAGCAGCTGGCGCATCAGGGACAGCGGCTACCAGAAATGGGGAGTCTGCTAAAACAGGTGAATCAGCTCCTGCGTCAGGCAAACCTTCCCGGCCAGTTTCCTTTGTTAGTGGGGTATTACCACAGCGGACTGAAAAATTTAATTCTGGTGTCGGCGGGACTTAATGGCACGCTGAATACCGGTGAGCATCAAATTCAGATTAGCAATGGCGTTCCTTTGGGCACCCTGGGTGATGCTTACCTTAATCAAATTAGTCAACGCTGTACCTCATGGCAGTGCCAAATTTGGGGGGCGGGAGGCCGTTTACGCTTAATGTTGTCTGCGGAGTGAGCAATTGCGTTTATATCTAAGCAGACGGGATTACCCGTTGTCCTTTAGCGGTGGTAACATCGAGCAGTTTTATGCGTAAAAGTCCTAATTCGAGGCTATCGGAAGCTTTTCAGACCAGTGAATACGCGGTTGACTGATATACTCGACACGTTATTTGTAACGAGAAGTTTAAAAAACAAACAGTCCAGGAGATTTCAATGGCTGCCCTTAATTCTAAAGTCAGAAAAGCGGTTATCCCGGTTGCGGGATTAGGCACCAGGATGCTGCCGGCCACCAAAGCGATTCCAAAAGAAATGCTGCCGCTGGTAGATAAGCCGTTAATTCAGTACGTTGTTAATGAATGTATCGCTGCAGGAATTAC
The DNA here is from genome assembly GCF_059759695.1 of Klebsiella sp. M041. Lineage (NCBI taxonomy): Bacteria > Pseudomonadati > Pseudomonadota > Gammaproteobacteria > Enterobacterales > Enterobacteriaceae > Klebsiella > Klebsiella sp. M041. The sequence goes on along the minus strand of NZ_JCAXWU010000015.1, from coordinate 106,281 downwards.
TGAAATTGTTCTGGTAACGCACTCGTCCAAAAACTCTATCGAAAACCATTTCGATACCAGTTTTGAGCTGGAAGCGATGCTGGAAAAACGTGTGAAACGCCAGCTGCTGGAAGAAGTACAGTCTATTTGTCCGCCGCACGTAACCATTATGCAAGTTCGTCAGGGCCTGGCAAAAGGTCTGGGACACGCGGTGCTTTGCGCCCATCCGGTGGTGGGTGATGAGCCGGTCGCAGTTATTCTGCCAGACGTTATTCTGGATGAATATGAATCCGATCTGAGCCGCGATAACCTCGCAGAGATGATCTCTCGTTTCGATGAGACCGGCGCCAGCCAGATTATGGTTGAGCCTGTCGACGACGTGACCGCTTACGGTGTCGTTGACTGCAAAGGTGAATCTCTCAAGCCGGGAGAAAGCGTGCCGATGGTAGGCGTGGTCGAGAAGCCAAAAGCTGACGTCGCCCCGTCCAACCTGGCGGTGGTGGGGCGCTATGTCCTCAGCGCCGATATCTGGCCGCTGCTGGCGAAGACTCCTCCGGGTGCCGGTGATGAAATTCAGCTGACTGACGCGATTGATATGCTGATCGAAAAAGAGACGGTCGAAGCTTATCATATGAAAGGCAAGAGCCATGACTGCGGTAATAAGCTTGGCTACATGCAGGCGTTCGTCGAATATGGTATTCGCCACAAAACGCTGGGTGACGATTTTAAAGCCTGGCTGGAAACCGCGGTTGCTAAGTAATCCGCAGCGCTGCTGAAAGCACAAAACCGGGAGTCGCAGATGCGCTCCCGGTTTTTTATATCGGCCCCTGGGGGCAAAAAAAATCCCGCCGCAGCGGGATTTTTTATATCGTAACAACGGAGATTAGATCAGGAAATCGTCCAGTGATTTACCTTGCTCATCCATTGCTTTTTTGATCACCGCCGGGGTACGGCCCTGGCCGGTCCAGGTTTTGGTTTCGCCGTTTTCGTCGACATAGCTGTATTTAGCCGGACGTGCAGCACGCTTGGTTTTGGTACCGGCTTTAACGGCTGCCATGGTGCTCAGCAGTTCATTCGGATCAATACCGTCAGCGATCAGCATTTCACGATATTGCTGCAGCTTACGCGTACGTTCTTCAATTTCTGCCGCGGCGGCGTTTTCTTCTTCACGGCGCTCGTTAACAACGACTTCTAATTTTTCCAGCATTTCTTCGAGCGTTTCCAGGGTGCATTCTCTTGCCTGCGCACGAAGAGTACGGATGTTGTTCAAAATTTTAAGTGCTTCGCTCATTGTAGTAATCTCAAACTTATATTGTGGGGTGGTTTGTTGAACTAATAATAGAGCGATAAAATGCGTTGTGCAATAGGGGGGAATGTAAGGAATTCAAAATTACTGGTTATTTGTCGCGAGAATTAATTAATTTAAGTTAAAATTCCCGTGCCGCTTCACATCTTTCATCCTTATAGCGATGAGCAGAAGGTAAGCTAAAACACTGAGACGGTATGCTTTTTCTGAGGTTCGGTGAGAAAAATTATCCTTTACATGGGTAAATAACCCTTGTCAGTATTAGCGCATTTTTGGTTATGAGGCTTAATATAAAACAACGCGCGGCGCCGCTTATAGCCCCATAGGTAACCGCCCTATAAGCACGAAAAGACAATGGTTACCCCGCCAGTAGCGTAGCGGGGCGTACAAATAATGGCCCTGAAAATTCAATTCATCCTCTTAATCCTTTGGCTTTGCAGGCTCTTCAGCTGCGATACAATACCCCTGCCGAATGGGCGGCTGTACGCATAAAATATGGTACAATCGCCGCCGCGATAAAACACTTTGATTGGGGTCACGCAGCCGATGGCACAACTTTATTTCTACTACTCTGCAATGAATGCAGGTAAGTCGACCGCTCTGTTGCAATCTTCGTACAATTATCAGGAGCGGGGGATGCGTACCGTCGTTTATACCGCTGAGATTGATGACCGCTTTGGCGCCGGAAAAGTCAGCTCGCGTATCGGTCTCTCCTCGCCGGCCCGATTGTATAACCCACAGACGTCGCTATTTAACGATATTGCCGCAGAGCACAAGCTAAAGCCGATTCACTGCGTGCTGGTGGATGAAAGCCAGTTTCTGACACGCGAGCAGGTTCACGAGCTGTCTGAAGTTGTCGATACGCTGGATATTCCTGTGCTTTGCTATGGTTTGCGGACAGACTTTCGCGGTGAGCTCTTTACCGGCAGCCAGTATTTACTGGCCTGGTCAGATAAGCTGGTGGAGCTGAAAACCATCTGTTTCTGCGGCCGGAAGGCCAGTATGGTGCTGCGCCTCGATCAGGAGGGGCGTCCTTACAACGAGGGCGAGCAGGTCGTCATCGGCGGCAATGAGCGGTACGTGTCAGTTTGTCGTAAGCATTATAAAGAGGCGCTGAGCGTCGGCTCGTTAACTCAGGTACAAAACCAGCACCGCCCCAGCTAATACGCGCAGAAGCTCGTCCAGGCGCCTGTGGGCGCCTTTTTATTGCCTGCGCACTGTTGGGCCAGCAGGCGTTAAAGCTTGGCTGTCGGCGGGCAAAAAAAAGCCCCGTCAGATGACGGGGCTTGCAGAACGTTTATGCTTGTCGATTAAGCGGATTTTTTCGCTTTTTTCTCAGCTTTCACCGGAGCTGCTTCGGCTTTCGCGGCTGCTTCGCCTTCGACGAACTCGCGACCGTAGTAGGTATCCAGCAGGATCTGTTTCAGCTCGGAGATCAGCGGGTAGCGCGGGTTAGCGCCGGTGCACTGGTCATCGAATGCATCTTCAGACAGCTTATCAACGTGGGCCAGGAAGTCAGCTTCCTGAACGCCAGCTTCGCGGATAGATTTCGGAATACCCAGCTCAGCTTTCACGCTTTCCAGCCATGCCAGCAGCTTCTCGATTTTCGCTGCGGTACGGTCGCCCGGTGCGGAGAGACCCAGGTGATCGGCGATTTCAGCGTAGCGACGACGAGCCTGCGGACGGTCGTACTGGCTGAACGCGGTCTGCTTGGTCGGGTTGTCATTCGCGTTGTAGCGGATAACGTTGCAGATCAGCAGGGCGTTGGCCAGACCGTGCGGAATATGGAACTGGGAACCCAGTTTGTGCGCCATGGAGTGACACACGCCGAGGAAGGCGTTAGCAAACGCGATACCGGCGATGGTGGCGGCACTGTGTACGCGCTCGCGGGCAACCGGGTTCTTGGAACCTTCGTGGTAGGAAGCCGGCAGGTACTCTTTCAGCAGTTTCAGCGCCTGCAGAGCCTGGCCGTCAGAGAACTCAGAAGCCAGCACGGAAACGTAAGCTTCCAGGGCGTGGGTCACGGCATCCAGACCACCGAACGCACACAGCGATTTCGGCATATCCATCACCAGGTTGGCATCGACGATGGCCATATCCGGGGTCAGCGCGTAGTCCGCCAGCGGATATTTCTGACCTGTCGCATCATCGGTCACAACGGCGAACGGCGTAACTTCAGAACCGGTACCGGAGGTGGTAGTGATCGCCACCATCTTGGCTTTAACGCCCATTTTCGGGAACTTGTAGATACGTTTACGGATGTCCATAAAGCGCAGCGCCAGTTCTTCGAAGTGGGTTTCCGGATGTTCGTACATGACCCACATGATTTTTGCCGCATCCATCGGGGAACCGCCGCCCAGCGCGATGATCACGTCTGGTTTAAAGGAGTTCGCCAGGTCGGCGCCTTTACGTACGATGGTCAGCGTCGGGTCAGCTTCAACTTCGAAGAAGACTTCAGTTTCAACACCCGCTGCTTTCAGTACGGAGGTGATCTGATCGGCATAGCCGTTGTTGAACAGGAAGCGGTCAGTCACGATCAGCGCGCGTTTGTGACCATCAGTAATCACTTCATCCAGTGCGATAGGCAGGGAGCCACGACGGAAGTAGATAGATTTCGGAAGTTTGTGCCACAACATGTTTTCAGCTCGCTTAGCAACGGTTTTCTTGTTGATCAGGTGTTTCGGACCAACGTTTTCAGAGATGGAGTTACCACCCCAGGAACCACAACCCAGAGTCAGGGAAGGAGCGAGTTTGAAGTTGTACAGGTCACCGATACCACCCTGAGAAGCCGGGGTGTTGATCAGGATACGCGCCGTTTTCATCATCTGGCCGAAGTAAGCCACGCGAGCCGGCTGGTTATCTTGGTCGGTGTACAGGCAAGAGGTATGACCGATACCGCCCATGGCGACCAGTTTTTCAGCTTTGGTCACGGCGTCTTCGAAATCTTTCGCACGGTACATCGCCAGCGTCGGAGACAGTTTTTCGTGAGCAAACGGCTCGCTTTCGTCAACGTCGGTGACTTCGCCAATCAGAATTTTAGTCGTGGCCGGTACGGTGAAGCCTGCCAGTTCAGCGATTTTCGCCGCAGGCTGACCAACGATAGCGGCGTTCAGCGCGCCATTTTTCAGGATAATGTCCTGAACGGCTTTCAGCTCTTTACCCTGCAGCAGGTAGCCGCCGTGGCTGGCGAAACGTTCGCGAACCGCGTCATAAACGGAATCAACCACCACAACGGACTGCTCAGAAGCACAGATAACGCCGTTATCGAAGGTTTTAGACATCAGAACGGAAGCAACGGCGCGTTTGATGTCAGCCGTTTCATCAATCACCACCGGGGTGTTACCGGCACCTACGCCGATAGCAGGTTTACCGGAGCTGTATGCTGCTTTCACCATGCCTGGACCACCGGTCGCAAGGATCAGGTTGATGTCCGGGTGGTGCATCAGGGCGTTAGACAGCTCAACAGACGGCTGATCGATCCAGCCAATCAGGTCTTTCGGCGCGCCGGCAGCGATGGCAGCCTGCAGGACGATGTCAGCCGCTTTGTTGGTGGCTTCTTTAGCACGCGGGTGCGGAGAGAAAATGATGGCGTTACGCGTCTTCAGGCTGATGAGCGATTTGAAGATGGCTGTTGAAGTCGGGTTAGTGGTCGGTACGATACCGCAGATGATGCCGATAGGTTCAGCGATAGTGATGGTACCAAAGGTGTCGTCTTCTGACAGGACGCCACAGGTTTTTTCGTCTTTATAAGCGTTGTAAATGTATTCGGAAGCGAAGTGGTTTTTGATCACTTTGTCTTCAACGATGCCCATGCCGGATTCGGCAACGGCCATTTTGGCGAGAGGGATTCGAGCATCTGCAGCGGCCAGCGCGGCGGCGCGGAAGATTTTGTCGACTTGTTCTTGAGTGAAACTGGCATATTCACGCTGGGCTTTCTTGACACGCTCAACAAGCGCGTTCAGTTCAGCGATATTAGTAACAGCCATAATGCTCTCCTGATAATGTTAAACTTTTTTAGTAAATCAGTCGCTCGATTCGACATTATAGACAGGCTGTAAACAGCTTGCATGTAAATGTTTATGTAGGAAAATCAGGACGCTGTTTTACCGATTTACTAAAAAAGCTTTCTCTTTTTAACTTTCAGGTACTGCTGCCTTCCACTCTGTTGGTGTCATCAAGATTACTCACTTCTGAGTACAAATTACGTGATTTAGATCAAGTATTGGCACTGCTGATACCTTTCAGCTGGCTGCTTTTTGACCGGTTCGATCAAGTGTAATGGGAGGGTTTTGAAATTAAAAAAACGATTAGCATTAAAACTACAAATAGCTAACATTCGATACATATCACCGGGTTATGCATATTTATAATGAATATTGCATGCAAAAAGCGTATGTTTCGCGCAGTTATTTTATGCTGTTAACAGTCAACCGCCAATTTTGATGATGCTGCGGAGCCCATTGTGACTCAATCACTGTTCGATTTTTCTGCATATTTCAAGTTTTTCATCGGCTTATTTGCCCTGGTTAACCCGGTGGGCATTATTCCGGTGTTCATTAGTATGACCAGCTACCAGCCGGCAGCAGTGCGCAATAAGACCAACCTGACCGCCAACCTGTCGGTGGCGATCATCCTCCTGACGTCACTGTTTCTCGGCGATGGCATTCTGCAGATTTTTGGTATCTCCATTGATTCCTTCCGTATCGCCGGCGGCATCCTGGTGGTGACCATCGCGATGTCGATGATCAGCGGTAAGCTCGGCGAAGATAAGCAGAACAAGCAGGAGAAGTCGGAGACGGCGGTTAGGGAGAGCATCGGCGTCGTTCCTCTCGCGCTACCGTTAATGGCCGGACCGGGGGCAATCAGTTCCACTATCGTGTGGGGTACGCGGTATCACTCCTGGGTGCATCTCGTCGGTTTTTCACTGGCGATTGCGGTCTTTGCCCTCTGCTGCTGGGGAATTTTCCGCATGGCGCCATGGCTGGTGCGTCTGCTGGGGCAGACAGGGATTAACGTTATCACCCGTATTATGGGCCTGCTGCTGATGGCTCTCGGCATTGAGTTTATTGTGACGGGGATTAAAGCGCTCTTCCCGGGGCTGCTGAGTTAGTTCGTTGCCACGCAGGCGGGGAGGCTCCCTTCACGCCTGCGCGATTATTAGCAAAACCTATTAACCAGCGTGGAACCGGCGGTAGGAATACGATTTTGCGATATCGCTATTAATTTCATGTTTTTCATTAAGATATGAAATATTTCTCTTAACATTCTCCTCACGTCTCTCCCTCCTGTGATGTTATTTTCTTCACATCATTCTCTGGCGCTTGCTGTCGGATCATCGAAATGATATTAGTAATTTTAACAAGGCTGCAGATGAATGTGCTAAAAAGTAATCTATTGTTAAATTTTTGTACAAAAAATCATCTCGCGGTCGCTGCGCAGTATGATGACTGATGGAAATTTAGTAACTATATGATCGATAAAAACATTTTTCTGTCGGCATATTGTGGCAACCGCTAGTGACGCTGGCAAAGCCGGCAATAAAAGAGAATCCGGTAACATATTTGCAAATTGCATTGGCGGAGGTGTTTACCTTTTGGTACTTTCCGCCGTTATCGTCTGCTGAATTATGCGTGTAAATGAGAATCATTTTTAATCGTCTCGTTGCGCCTGAACTGCCCTCCAGCGAGGGGGAACGAATCGACGTTAAGACTGCCGTTCGAGCGGTCGTAATAAATAAGTCGGTGATAGCAATCTGCCAATCGCAAACACTCCTGCGTTGGACAGATCCCGAAAACGGGAAAAAAAACAGGCTGGTTAAAAAACCAGTAATTATAATGACTGGAGTTACAACACAATGACCATCATCACTAAAAAACGTTTGATCGCCGCAGGAGTGCTATCCGCGCTCATGGCTGGCAATATGGCTATGGCAGCGGATGTCCCGGCCGGTGTGCAGCTTTCGGATAAGCAAACGCTGGTGCGAAATAGCGGCGCCGAGCCGCAATCGCTGGACCCGAATAAAATTGAAGGGGTGCCCGAGGCGAATATTAGCCGCGACCTGTTCGAAGGCTTGCTGAATACCTCGCCGAAAGATGGCCACCCGATCCCTGGTGTGGCAGAGAGCTGGGATAATAAAGATTTCAAAGTCTGGACCTTCCATCTGCGTAAAGATGCGAAATGGTCTAACGGCGAGCCGGTTACCGCCCAGGATTTCGTTTATAGCTGGCAGCGTCTGGTAGACCCGAAAACAGCGTCTCCTTATGCCAGCTACCCGCAGTATGGTCATATCCTCAACGTTGATGAAATCATTGACGGCAAGAAAGCCCCAGGCGAGCTGGGCGTAAAAGCCATTGACGACCATACGCTGGAAGTCACCCTCAGTGAGCCGGTCCCCTATTTTTACAAACTGCTGGTTAACCCGGCGATGTCTCCTGTCTATAAACCAGCGATTGAAAAGTTTGGCGAGAAGTGGACGCAGCCTGGCAATATCGTCACCAACGGCGCCTACACCCTGAAAGACTGGGTGGTCAACGAACGTATCGTGATGGAGCGCAACCCGCATTACTGGGATAATGCCAAAACCGTTATCAACACCGTCACCTGGCTGCCGACCTCTTCTGAAGTGACCTATGTTAACCGTTATCGTAGCGGTGAACTGGATATGACCTATAACCAGCTGCCGATCGAGCTCTTCCAGAAACTGAAAAAAGAGATCCCGAACGAGCTGCACGTTGACCCGTATCTGTGTACTTATTACTACGAAATTAACAACCAGAAAGCGCCGTTCACCGACGTGCGCGTGCGTACCGCGCTGAAGCTGGGTCTGGATCGCGATATCATTGCCAATAAGGTGAAAGGACAGGGCGATCTGCCGGCCTACGGCTACACCCCGCCGTATACCGATGGCGCGAAGCTGACCGAGCCGGAATGGTTTACCTGGTCGCAGGAAAAACGGAATGAAGAAGCGAAAAAACTGCTGGCCGAAGCCGGCTATAGCGCCGATAAACCGTTGACCTTCAACCTGCTGTATAACACCTCTGATTTGCACAAGAAGCTGGCGATTGCCGCTGCCTCGCTGTGGCGTAAAAACCTGGGCATTGACGTGAAGCTGGTCAACCAGGAGTGGAAGACGTTCCTCGATACCCGTCATCAGGGCACCTATGACGTGGCGCGTGCGGGCTGGTGCGCTGACTATAACGAGCCAACCTCTTTCCTGAACACCATGCTTTCTGACAGCTCAATGAACACTGCGCACTATAAGAGCCCGGCGTTCGACAAAATTATGGCTGAATCCGTAAAAGCATCCGATGAAGCACAGCGCACGGCGGCCTATGCGAAAGCAGAGCAGCAGCTGGATAAAGACAGCGCGATCGTACCGGTCTATTACTATGTTAACGCCCGCCTGGTGAAACCGTGGGTCGGTGGCTACACCGGTAAAGACCCGATGGATAACGTCTATACAAAAGACCTTTACGTTATCAAACATTAATGGCAATACGTGGAGCGGGCCTGTGCTCGCTCCATCGTGTCTTATTTGAGAGCAGTGCAAAGGCACACGCCAGAAGGTACGGGCAATGTTAAAATTTATCTTACGTCGCTGTCTGGAAGCGATTCCGACGCTATTTATTCTTATCACCATCTCATTCTTCATGATGCGTTTGGCTCCGGGAAGTCCTTTTACCGGGGAACGCACGCTACCGCCGGAAGTCATGGCGAATATTGAAGCAAAATACCATTTAAACGACCCCATCATGACGCAGTACTTCAATTACCTGAAGCAGCTGGCGCATGGCGATTTTGGTCCCTCCTTTAAATACAAAGATTATTCGGTCAACGATCTGGTGGCGGCCAGCTTCCCGGTTTCCGCGAAACTGGGCTTCGCCGCCTTTTTGCTGGCGGTTGTGATCGGTGTCGCTGCGGGCGTTATTGCCGCTTTGAAGCAGAATACCCGCTGGGACTATGCGGTGATGGGGGTAGCCATGACCGGCGTGGTTATTCCGAGCTTTGTGGTGGCGCCTCTGTTGGTGATGATCTTTGCCATTACCCTGCACTGGTTGCCGGGCGGAGGCTGGAACGGCGGGGCGCTGAAATTTATGATCCTGCCGATGGTGGCGCTTTCCCTGGCCTATATCGCCAGTATCGCGCGTATTACCCGCGGCTCAATGATTGAAGTGCTGCACTCTAACTTTATCCGCACCGCGCGGGCGAAGGGGCTGCCGATGCGCCGCATTATTTTGCGTCATGCGCTGAAGCCGGCGCTGCTGCCGGTGCTCTCCTATATGGGGCCGGCTTTCGTGGGCATCATTACGGGCTCAATGGTCATTGAAACCATTTACGGCCTGCCGGGGATTGGCCAGCTGTTCGTTAACGGGGCGCTTAACCGCGACTACTCGCTGGTGCTCAGCCTGACGATCCTGGTTGGCGCCCTGACTATCCTGTTCAACGCCATCGTTGACGTGCTGTACGCCGTTATCGATCCGAAGATTCGCTACTGAAGCCGGAGTTCGCCATGATGTTAAGTAAGAAAAATAGCGAGGCGCTGGAAAACTTCAGTGAGAAGCTGGAAGTGGAGGGGCGTAGCCTCTGGCAGGATGCGCGTCGCCGCTTTATGCACAACCGCGCCGCGGTCACCAGCCTGATTATGCTGGTGCTTATTGCGCTGTTCGTGACCTTCGCGCCGATGGTGTCGTCATTCTCCTATTTCGACACCGACTGGGGCATGATGTCTAACGCCCCGGACATGGCCTCTGGCCACTACTTCGGGACCGACTCCTCCGGTCGCGATCTGCTGGTGCGCGTGGCGATCGGCGGGCGTATTTCGCTGATGGTCGGGGTGGCGGCGGCGCTGGTGGCGGTGATCCTCGGCACGCTGTACGGTTCGCTTTCCGGTTATCTCGGCGGCAAAGTGGATTCGGTGATGATGCGTCTGCTGGAGATCCTCAACTCCTTCCCGTTTATGTTCTTCGTTATCCTGCTGGTGACCTTTTTTGGCCAGAATATCCTGTTGATTTTTGTCGCTATCGGCATGGTCTCCTGGCTGGATATGGCGCGTATCGTACGCGGACAGACCTTGAGCCTGAAGCGCAAAGAGTTTATTGAGGCGGCGCAGGTCGGCGGGGTCTCCACAGCGAGCATCGTGCTGCGCCATATCGTTCCTAATGTGCTGGGCGTGGTGGTGGTGTACGCCTCGCTGCTGGTCCCCAGCATGATCCTCTTTGAATCCTTCCTCAGCTTCCTGGGGTTGGGGACGCAGGAGCCGCTCAGCAGCTGGGGGGCATTGCTCAGCGATGGCGCCAACTCAATGGAAGTCTCGCCCTGGCTGCTGCTGTTCCCGGCGGGTTTCCTGGTGGTGACCCTGTTCTGTTTCAACTTTATCGGCGATGGTCTGCGTGATGCCCTCGACCCGAAAGACCGCTAAGGAGCGCTGCCATGACCATGATTGAAACGGCAAAAGCGCCGCAAGCGCAGAGCCACAGCGGCCTGCTGCTGGACGTGAAAGATCTTCGCGTCACCTTTAATACGCCGGATGGCGATGTCACCGCCGTCAATGATCTGAACTTCACCCTGCAGGCGGGGGAGACGCTCGGTATTGTCGGGGAGTCCGGCTCCGGTAAATCGCAGACCGCCTTCGCCCTGATGGGACTGCTGGCGGCCAACGGCCGAATCGGGGGTTCCGCCACCTTTAACGGTCGGCAAATCCTCAATTTGCCCGAGCGTGAGCTGAACAAACTGCGCGCCGAGCAAATTTCGATGATTTTCCAGGATCCGATGACCTCTCTGAACCCGTATATGCGGGTGGGCGAGCAGTTAATGGAAGTCCTGATGCTGCATAAAGGGCTGAGCAAAGCCGAAGCGTTTGAAGAATCGGTGAAGATGCTCGACGCGGTAAAAATGCCGGAAGCGCGCAAGCGCATGAAAATGTTCCCACACGAGTTCTCCGGCGGGATGCGCCAGCGCGTGATGATTGCCATGGCGCTGCTCTGCCGGCCCCGGCTGCTGATTGCCGATGAGCCGACCACCGCCCTGGACGTCACCGTGCAGGCGCAGATCATGACGTTACTGAATGAGCTGAAACGCGAATTTAATACGGCCATCATTATGATCACCCATGACCTCGGAGTGGTGGCGGGGATCTGCGATAAAGTGCTGGTGATGTACGCGGGCCGCACCATGGAGTATGGTCAGGCGCGCGATGTCTTCTATCAGCCGTCTCACCCTTACTCTATTGGGCTGTTGAATGCGGTTCCTCGTCTGGATGCCGAAGGCGATGCGTTGTTGACCATTCCGGGCAACCCGCCAAACCTGCTGCGTTTGCCGAAGGGCTGCCCATTCCAGCCGCGCTGTCCGCACGCAATGGAACAGTGCAGCAGCGCGCCGCCGCTGGAGTCGTTCGCGCCAGGCCGCCTGCGCGCCTGCTTTAAACCGGTGGGGGAGCTGCTATGAACGCCGTAACTGAACAACGAAAAGTCCTGCTCGAAATTGCCGACCTGAAGGTGCATTTCGATATTAAAGATGGCAAACAGTGGTTCTGGCAGCCGTCGAAAACGCTGAAAGCCGTAGATGGCGTGACGCTGCGTCTCTATGAAGGTGAGACCCTCGGCGTAGTGGGGGAGTCCGGCTGCGGTAAATCGACTTTCGCCCGTGCCATCATTGGTCTGGTGAAGGCTACCGATGGCAAAGTGGCCTGGCTGGGTAAAGATCTGCTGGGCATGAAGCAGGAAGAGTGGCGCGACGTGCGCAGCGATATCCAGATGATCTTCCAGGATCCGCTGGCCTCGCTGAACCCGCGTATGACCATCGGAGAAATCATCGCTGAGCCGTTGCGTACCTATCATCCGAAGATGCCGCGTCAGGAAGTGCGCGATCGCGTGAAGGCGATGATGATGAAAGTCGGGCTGCTGCCTAACCTGATCAACCGCTATCCGCACGAGTTCTCTGGCGGTCAGTGTCAGCGCATCGGCATTGCGCGAGCGCTGATCCTCGAGCCGAAGCTGATTATCTGCGATGAGCCGGTGTCCGCGCTTGACGTGTCCATCCAGGCTCAGGTGGTCAACTTGCTGCAGCAGCTGCAGCGTGAAATGGGACTGTCGCTGATATTTATCGCCCACGATCTGGCGGTGGTTAAGCACATCTCCGATCGCGTACTGGTGATGTATCTGGGCCATGCGGTGGAGCTGGGAACCTACGATGAGGTGTACCATAATCCGCTACACCCCTATACCAAAGCGCTGATGTCGGCGGTGCCGATCCCCGATCCGGACCTCGAAAAAACGAAAACCATCCAGCTGCTGGAGGGCGAATTACCCTCGCCGATTAATCCGCCGTCGGGCTGTGTCTTCCGCACCCGCTGTCCGCTCGCCGGACCGGAGTGCGCCAAAACCCGCCCGGTGCTGGAGGGCAGTTTCCGCCATGCGGTTTCCTGCCTTAAGGTAGACCCGTTATAATCTCAGGGGCTGACGCAGGTCAGCCCTTTTTTTTGCGAGGTTAACGAAGTGGGTATGCTTTCTGCCGCTCGCCTGCGGCTTTATCATTTGCTTTTCGATCAAAACCGACGTTCCGGCCGCCGCTTCGAAGGGCTGTGCGGACTTTTCGCCTTGCTCAGCGTGGTGGTGATATTTGTCGAATCGGGGCTGGGCACGCAATATCATCTGACATTAGATGAATGGCATTTATTCGTCTGGCTGGAGCTGATGGTGACCGCGGTCTTTACCCTGGAGTATCTGCTGCGTATTGCGACATGGCCCAATCCGCTCCACTACATTTTCAGCTTCTGGGGGTTTATTGACTTAGCGACCATCCTGCCGCTATACGTGATGTGGCTGTGGCCGGAAATTAGCCTCAATTATGTCTTTGCCTGGCGGGCAATGCGGGCGATCCGCGCGTTGCGTATTCTCAAACTGTTGCGCTTTATGCCTTCGCTTAATGTGTTCTGGCGGGCGATTGTCAGCGCGCGCCATCAGCTGATCCTGTTCTATTCGTTTATCGCCATTGTGATGGTGATTTTCGGCTCGTTAATGTACCTGATAGAAGGGCCAGAGTATGGTTTTACCACGCTCAACGCTTCGGTCTATTGGGCCATTGTGACCATCACCACCGTCGGCTACGGGGATATTACGCCGCACACGCCGCTGGGCCGCATCCTGGCCTCCATTCTCATCCTGATCGGCTACTCCATTATTGCCATTCCGACCGGGCTTATCACCACCCATATGACCAGCGCCCTGAACCGGCGGCGCCAGCAGCGGGTATGCCCGCAGTGCCAGCAGGGCGACCATGACGATAACGCCCGGTTTTGCCACGCCTGCGGTCATGTCTTACCGAAGTAAACTCTCGGCATAAAAAAAGCCTGCCGGGTGGAACGCGGCAGGCTTTTCACTGGCGGGTCAGCGTTATTCACGCCACAGAATATGACACAGCTTGTGATCTTTCTCGCGGCACAGCAGCACGCGGGCGAAGATATCATTGATTTCCCCGCCGTCGGTATCCGCCAGGCCAATCACCACTTCGGCGAAGAAATCCGGGTTCAGATCGTAATCCACATGCTCTTCCCAGTCTGCGGATGGGTCGAACAGCTCGGCGCCGCCGCGCTCCTCAAACTGCAGGTTAAACAGAATGATGTCCGCCGGGTCGAGGTTATCGGCCGCCAGTTCGAGGAAGATGTCGTATGCCTGCTCAAGCGTTTCGTCTTCGGTCAGGCGGTTGTTTAAATCCATATCCATGATTGCTACTCATTCGGTATCTGATGGGCACGTTTTACAGCAACGGGCTGAAGAAGTAAAACAGTCGCTCGGCGATCCGCTGCCACAGCGGACGTTTTAACCAGAGACGGGCGTCCAGCAGGCGCGAGCGCGAGATATAGTCATCCTGAACCGCCGCCAGATCGCTGCCGAAGCCGGCGTCATCGATGACCAGCGTGATTTCAAAATTGAGCCACAGGCTGCGCATATCCAGATTCACGGTTCCCACCAGGCTCAGTTCGCCATCGACCAGCACGCTCTTGGTATGCAACAGGCCGCCTTCAAACTGGTAAATCTTCACCCCTGCCGCCAGCAGCTCGGTGAAAAAGGCCCGGCTGGCCCAGCCCACCAGCAGCGAATCGTTCTTGCGCGGTAAAATAATACTCACATCCACGCCGCGCTGGGCGGCGGTACAGATCGCGTGCAGCAGGTCGTCGCTGGGTACGAAGTAGGGCGTGGTCATGATCAAATGCTCTTTCGCCGCGTAGGCGGCGGTGAGCAGCGCCTGATGGATCAGATCTTCCGGAAAGCCCGGACCGGAGGCGATCGTGTGAATGGTATGCCCACTGGCCTCTTCAAACGGCATGATATTCACGTCCGGCGGCGGTGGCAGAATACGCTTTCCGGTCTCGATCTCCCAGTCACAGGAGTAGACGATGCCCATCGAGGTCGCCACCGGGCCTTCCATGCGCGCCATCAGATCAATCCACTGCCCGACCCCCGAGTCCTGCTTAAAGTAGCGGGGATCGACCAGATTCATGCTGCCGGTGTAGGCGATATAGTTATCGATCATCACCATTTTACGATGTTGGCGCAGGTCCATCCGGCGCAGAAACACACGCATCAGATTGACCTTGAGAGCCTCGACCACTTCAATGCCGGCGTTACGCATCATCGCCGCCCATGGGCTACGGAAAAAGGCCACACTGCCCGCGGAGTCGAGCATTAACCGGCAGTGAACCCCGCGACGGGCGGCGGCCATTAGCGATTCGGCGACGCTGTCGGCCATACCGCCTGGCTGCCAGATATAGAAGACCATCTCTATGTTATGGCGAGCCAGTTGAATATCGCGGATCAGGGCCTGCATGACGTCGTCAGATTCCGTCAGCAGCTGCAGCTGGTTGCCTTTTACGCCGCCAATGCCCTGGCGCCGTTCGCAAAGCTTGAACAGGGACTCGGCCACCGGGCTGTTATCTTCGGCAAAGATATGTTTGCAGGCTTTGAGGTCGTTTAACCATTTGGCCGTGGAAGGCCACATCGCCCTCGCGCGTTCTGCCCGCCGCTTGCCAAGATGCAGCTCGCCAAAGGAGAGATAGGCGATGATCCCCACCAGCGGCAGGATATAAATGATCAATAACCATGCCATGGCGGACGGCACAGCGCGGCGTTTCATTAGAATTCGTAATGTTACACCGGCGATCAACAGCCAGTACCCCAGAATGACCAGCCAGTTCACCACCGTGTAAAAGGTTGTCATAGATGTAAAATCCTTTTGAATGACGTTATGTGATGAGTTTACGCATCAGTATTTTTCTGGCAAATAAAAACGCAGCGAAAGCGGTGGTCAGTCGCCGGCAGAGGTTTATAATGGGGGCTGTTTTCACTCGTAGAGTCGTTGCAATGAAGCGTAGTAGAACGGAAGTAGGGCGCTGGCGCATGCTGAGACAGGTGAATCGCCGTAAAGCGCGCTGGCTGGAAGCCCAATCACGCCGCAATATGCGGATCCTCGCTATCAGGAAGGGACTGGTGAAACGGCAGCGTCATGCTCTGCTGTTTATCTTCCCCGACTGTTAAACGAGCAGAACAACGGCACCGAACGCGGTGCCGTTGTCGTTTTCCCGCTCTGCGCGGCATTCCCTTTTAACATCGCCAGATCGCCTATTGAAATATCTATGCGATGCCTGTCAGGGTATGACGGGGATTATCGACAGAACGCCTTTTTCCGCAACAGGTATTCACCGCCGTGTGGAAGTCCGGACAGGGCGTGGGGTCGTCGATCGTTTTTCAATGTCATGCTCACTATCAGGATACCCACCCTGAATAAAACGCACCGCTTTTGCGGGCGGTAATTTATTTGGCATAGGCTTCCGTGGATAACGTGATAGTCACGTTATCACTCACCGCCGGAACATATTTATCAAGCTTGAAGTCTGAACGTTTTATTACCCCTGTGGCATCAAAACCAATGGCCTGTTTTTTCACCATCGGATGCATATCCTGTTTATTCAGAGTGGCATGCAATACAACCGGTTTGGTGATGCCCTTAATGGTCAGGTTACCTTCAACATCATATTTATTGTCGCCTTTACTTTCCACCCGGGTGCTCTGAAAAGTGGCCTCAGGATACGTGTTGACATCGAAGTACTCTTTGCCTAAAAACTCATCCGTTAACGCTTTGACGTGAGTGTCAATGGTTTTGACTGGCAGCGTGACGTGCACAGAGGATTTCTCCGGGTTGTCTTTGTCGAAAGACAGTTTCCCTGAAACATCAGAGATATACGCTGTAGGGTTAGAGAAGCCAAAATGGTTCCAGGCAATAACAACGGAAGTATGCTGCGGATCCAGGCTATATTCTGTCGCTGCGGCTTGTGACACAGGAATATATAAGGCAAGCAGAGAAAGCAATGCGGTTTTTTTCAGGGTATTCACACAAAAATCCTCATAAGCGTCAGGTACATAAATGGTAGCCCAAAAAAATGCGGCACTTATTGAAAACATTTGTTATTCCCGTTCAAATTTTTTAATCAACCAAAAATCACCCTACAATTACTCTGCGTGAAGTTTACCCAGCGAAATTAATCGACTTTAAAAAATGATCATCTGCAACGTAAATCTGGTTGCGTAGTTTTTAGACGTTCATTCCATATTGATATGTGCCTGTGTCAGCGCACTCCGTTTATTTTCAGACGCTTTCAAGCCACCGCGTTTCTGAATGCAGTAAGATGGCGATATGGGGTCCCATACCTGCGGAACGGGATATGCATGCTTATTTATTCCAGGCCTTTATATCTGTTGGTCAGCATCTATCTCTCTTTAACGATCTTCTTTCAACTGTATTTTGGATTTACCGGGCGACGTCAGGATGTGCTGGCTTGTAAAGCAAGCGCTAAATCCAATGCAAGACCTCTGTTGCAGACTGATTCAATACATTAGCAATTCAAAATCATGCCCGGCGTCGACGTTTGGTCAGCATTTTCTATGGCCGCAAAAGGCGAGGTGAGGGTCGATGATGTCGTCGAAGGAGAAGGGATGTGCTCATCTTCCAGGCGTCTCAGGCGGATAACAGACAACGCTTGCGTGCGGTTAAAAAGGGCGACATTTTAATGTGATGTAGCAAAATGCGCCCTTTCATCTGATGGCCTGGTGCGTTGTTGCCGTTAACCAGAAAAAGAAAAGGGTATTTTCAAAATACCTTCTTATATGGTTTAACAGAGACCTGGCGGTAGACGCCGGCGGCAATATACGGATCGTCATTAGCCCAGGCCTGAGCCGCTTCCAGCGATTCAAACTCAGCGATCACCGTTGAGCCGCTGAATCCGGCTGCGCCCGGTTCGTTGCTGTCAACGGCCGGCATTGGCCCGGCGGTAAGCAGCCGACCTTCATCATGTAAAAGTTGTAGACGCGCAAGATGCGCGGGGCGAACCGAGAGCCGCTTTTCCAGAGAATCGGCGATATCTTCAGCGTAGATAACGTAAAGCACGGCAAAGCTCCTTATCATTAAACAGGCGGATTACGTTAAGTTAAACGACGATGGACTGCAATGCAAAGATGCGCCCCGGCGTCGAATGCCCCGCTGCCGCGGCTTTTTTCCGCAAATGGTGGCAAAAATTGACTCAGGTTAAGACGGCTTATTGAATATGATTGCTATTTGCATTTAAAATCGGAGCATCATTTTTCAACAGAAACGACTATGAGCGCAATGACCCTTGATTTACCTCGCCGCTTCCCGTGGCCAACGCTGTTATCCGTGGCTATCCACGGTGCCGTTGTGGCGGGGCTGCTTTATACCTCGGTACATCAGGTTATTGAACAGCCTTCCCCGACGCAGCCGATAGAGATCACGATGGTGGCGCCGGCCGATCTTGAGCCGCCCCCGGCGGCGCAACCCGTCGTGCAGCCCGTTGTTGAACCTGAACCGGAGCCGGAACCTGAGGTGGTCCCGGAGCCGCCGAAAGAGGCGCCGGTGGTGATCCATAAACCAGAACCTAAGCCGAAGCCCAAACCTAAACCGAAGCCCAGGCCGGAGAAAAAGGTTGAGCAGCCGAAGCGGGACGTCAAACCGGCCGCGGAGCCGCGTCCGGCTTCACCGTTTGAAAACAACAATACGACGCTAGCGCGCACCGCGCCGAGCACCTCCACCGCAGCGGCCAAACCCACCGTCACTGCCCCGAGCGGCCCGCGGGCGATCAGCCGCGTTCAGCCGACCTATCCGGCGCGCGCTCAGGCGCTGCGCATTGAAGGAACGGTGCGGGTGAAGTTTGACGTCACGCCTGATGGCCGAATTGATAATCTGCAGATCCTCTCCGCCCAGCCGGCGAATATGTTTGAGCGCGAGGTGAAAAGCGCGATGCGCAGATGGCGTTACGAGCAGGCAAAACCGGGAACCGGCGTGACGATGACCATTAAATTCCGTCTCAACGGCGTCGAGATTAACTGATAATGCAGGGCGGCGGACCGGGGAGGTCCGCCGTAAACCTTGTCTAACGCGTTTTTTCCATCAAGACATCGTCCAGCGCCTGCTGGACCGTCACCAGGTGCTGGCCACCGAACAATATCGCCCGGTTCAGCAGGGTATAAAGCTGGTAGATCGGCTGACGCTCGAGAAAACCAGCCGGCAGCGGTGAGACGGACTGATAGCCGTCATAGATCTGCGGAGGTTGTTCCGGGTGCATCGGCAGCATAGCTAAATCACATTCGCGATCGCCCCAGTAGCAGGCCGGGTCGAAGATGTAGGGGCCATCCGGCCCTAAGGCGCAGTTGCCGGACCACAGGTCCCCGTGTAGCAGCGAAGGTTGCGGCTGATGGTTGGCCAGCCGCTGCTGTACCACATCGACTAAGGTATCGATATCGCCAAAGTGCAACCCTTTCTCCGCCGCCAGCTCCAGCTGCCAGCCGATACGTTGCTCAGCGAAAAACACCGACCAGCGACGTTGCCAGGCGTTGGGCTGCGGCGTGGTGGAAAGATCGTTATCAAAATCCAGACCGAACTGCGGCTGATCGCTCCACTGATGCAGGTGGGCTAACTGCTGGCCAAGCAGGAAAGCGTTATGCGCATCCAGCGGACGGGGAGGGAGGTATTCCATGACCACGAAGCTGTAGTCGCGATCGCTGCCGACGGCAAAGACCTGCGGTACGCGAACGGTTTTGCTTCGCGACAGCAGCTCCAGCTGATCGGCCTCGGCGGTGAAGATAGGCAGGAGTTCCCGTTCGTCGCATTTCACGAAGTAATCTTTGCCGCCGAAACGCAAATGCCAGGCGGAATGGATCTCTCCGCCGGGCAGCTCGGTTTTCAGTTCGATTTCAGCGTCTTCGGTATGCCAATCGCGTAAAAGAGTACTGATTGCTTGCCACATGCTGTCTCTCCCCATGTTTTCCACCATATCATAAGGTTAGCGCATTACTACCGGGTAAACCTGGAACTGACGCACAACTGACGCTTTACGTTGCGCTAAACGCACTTATTGAGCTTTTAACCATTCAGCGAATGTGCTGACGGCGATCTCCGCCGGGCGGCCAAGGGCCGCTTCCGCCAGTCCGGCGCTAAGGGCCTTCACTTCCTCGGCTGCCTGGGCGCTCAGCAGGCCAAAGGTATTGGTGCCCAGCTCATGGGGAGTGCCCTCTTCATCATTGAGCGTCAGTACAAACCCTGCCCGGGTAAAATGGTTGCTGACCTCATTGATCTCCGTTAGCGCCTGTTCGTGGAAGTTCACGCTGACGACCCAGGCGGTAATATCATTGCTCATTTCTACACCCCGTTGTTATGCATGGCCTTTCCAGCATAGACCATCCTGCAAATATCGTGGTTCCCCTCCGCCAGCGGGGAGGGGCAGGGGAGATCAACACCCGCAGAGATAATCGTAGATTTTTTGCGTATTGGCCTGCGAGCAGAGGCGGGTGCCCTGGTTGATGGTCGCGGCGCTACCGGCGGCGACGCCAAAGCGTACCATGTCTTCGAGGCTGGCGTTCTCCGCCAGACGTAAGGTCATGGCGCCCACCATGCTGTCGCCTGCGCCGACGGTGCTCTGGCTTTTCATTGGCGGCGGCACCACCTGAACACTGCCGCTGGCGTCAACCCCCAACGCCCCCTGCGGACCAAGGGAGACCACCACCCGGCGAACTTTACCGGACTGGATCAACGATTGAGCGGCAAGGCGAACGTCATCGGGCTGGCTCAGATCGCGCTGCACGAGGGCGCTGAGCTCTTTCTGGTTTGGCTTCACTAATTCAATATTGCCGACGTCCAGCGCGGCGGCCAGCGCGTCGCCGGAGCTGTCGATAATGCAGCGCAGGCCCTGCTGTTGCGCATGCTTAACCAGCTGCATCAGATTTTCGACGCTGATTCCTGGCGGCAGACTGCCGCTGATCACCAGCAGAGAGCCGGGATCGATGGTCAGGACTTTCTCTTCCAGACGGCGGAATTCATCGTCTGTCAGCGCGGCGCCGGGCATCACAAAGCGATACTGTTCGCCGCTGGCGGCTACGTGAACGTGCAGGTTCTGTCGCGTCCAGTCGCGGGTTTCGACGGTCTCGACCGGCACCTGCTCATCGGCCAGCAGGGCGGCAAGGTGCTCGCCGGTGGCGCCGCCAATAGGGAAAATGGCGGTGGCTTTCCCGCCGAGAAAGGTCACGGCGCGGGCGACGTTGATCCCGCCGCCGCCGGGTTCAAATACCGGCGCGCTGCAGCGGAGTTTCCCTTCCGGGTAGATCTGTGGGGTCTGGGTGGCGCTATCCAGCGAGGGGGCCAGCGTGAGCGTATAAATTTTGGTCATTCCTTCTCCTCCTTAATACGGCGACTGTACTTTATTTAAGCATGGCACGATGATCCAGGGAGGGAAAGTGCTGTCCCTGAGAGATTTGCAAAGAAGCCTGTATTTTCATTATGAAATAAAGATTGTTTCCGGAGCTGTCTTATTCAAAAAACGAAAGAGTAAGTGATTGCTATGTTATTCGTGCTTTTTTATAATTTGCTACCTTTCTTAGGACCTGCACTCCGCGATCCTCGCGAAAGTTTCCGGGACCCACAGGTCTCTTTTATGTTGTACGGACGCTAAATTCAATGAGCCGGCAAAGTGACGCCTGTTCATCATTTGTACTGTCCTAAAAAATGTATTTTAGAGAGTTATAATGAAGCTTTTAAAGACAGTACCCGCAGCGGTCATGCTGGCGGGGGGGCTTTTTGCGTCTGTTGGCGCAATGGCCGATGATTCTGTATTTACCGTCATGGATGACCCTTCCGCTGCCAAAAAACCGTTCGAAGGAGTGGTCAACGCAGGTTACCTGGCGCAGTCCGGCAACACCAAGAACTCCTCAATGACGGCCGATTCCACCCTGACCTGGTATGGCAATACCACCGCCTGGTCGCTGTGGGGCAACGCCAGCAACACCTCGTCCAACGATGAGCGCTCCTCAGAGAAATATGCTGTCGGTGGCCGTAGCCGCTATAACCTGACCGATATGAACTACGTCTTTGGGCAGGGCAGTTGGCTAACCGACCGCTACAACGGCTATCAGCAGCGCGATGTTCTGACGGCGGGCTATGGTCGTCAAATCCTCAACGGACCGGTGCATAGCCTGCGGTTTGAATTTGGTCCTGGCGTCCGCTATGACGAATACACCGACGGGGATACCGACACTCAGCCGCTGGGTTACGCCTCCGGAACCTGGGCCTGGCAGATGACCGACAACGCCAAATTTACTCAAGGGGTATCGGTGTTTGGCGCCGAGGACACCACGGTCAACTCAGAGAGCGCGTTAAACGTGGCGATTAACGCCCACTTTGCGCTGAAAGTGGCGTACAACGTCACCTGGAACTCGGAGCCGCCTGCGTCTGCGCCGGAGCATACCGATCGCCGGACCTCGCTCTCCCTCGGGTATAAGATGTAATATTTTCAGGCCGGGTTTCCCGGCCTGATCGTTTTAGATTTAGCAATAAGTGACATTATTTTTTCTGGCAATTCGTTTTAGTTTTTATAAAAAGAAACGGGCCTCCATCTTTTCTCCATTATTCTCCGTTTGCTGACAAATATTCATTCTATTTGACACGAAAAGCTAAATATTCGACGGACAAATATGTGATCTGGATCTATACTAAGAGTCACTGACCGAATGGCGACATTGTTCGGTCCGTCTTCCGTAATAAGAGAATAAACATCATGAAAAACAGCCAATTTACCATCGCAGCCCTGGCGCTGTGCGTGCTTTCCTTTGGCGCATCAGCCGCCACGCCAGTTCCGCCGTCGGGTAACCAGGACCATACGCAGGTAGGTATCGCCAAAGCAACCGACGTTGAGGCCGGTTCGAATATTGCCCCCGGTTCCCATAGCACCGGACAATCCATGAGCGATGCCTTTAATGTGCATACGCTGGTAGCAGGCGAGTGGTCTTAATATCGCAGGCTACTGCTTCACGGGCAGACTATTAAGCCGGGTAGAGTGGTACCGGTTTAACGACCCGCGCTAAACATCACGCAGGCAATATCAAGGCGTCTCTTTTAGTTTGTCCGCATAATATCATCCGGCTTCGCTGGTGATTATTTTCGCGTCTTCCTGGCGGATATTCTGCTTTTATCCGCGCGGCTCTTGTTTTCTCCACATTCCGCCATCATTTATGCTATTACGGCTTTAATCACGTACCAATGATGTGTAAACTACTCCCCGGTGTTATCAGCAGGCGGCAGCAGGCGGGAACGATCGCTCCGGTCGTGCTCCTCTTTTCGCAGAGTGAAGCGGGAACTGCGCCTTAACCTCATGATAATTATGATTATATAGTTTTGTATGTGCTCTTTCGTGTGGGGCACCACTGCAAATAAGGACATAAAATGCCTGTAATTACGCTTCCTGATGGCAGCCAACGCCATTTTGATCACGCTGTCAGCCCGATGGACGTCGCGCTGGATATCGGCCCGGGCCTGGCGAAAGCCACCATCGCCGGGCGGGTAAACGGTGAACTGGTAGACGCCTGCGACCCGATTGAAACTGATTCCACCCTCTCTATTATCACGGCTAAAGATGAAGAAGGGCTGGAGATCATTCGTCACTCCTGCGCGCACCTGTTAGGTCATGCCATCAAGCAGCTGTGGCCCAACACCAAAATGGCTATCGGTCCGGTTGTTGATAATGGCTTCTACTATGACGTAGACCTCGACCATACCCTGACTCAGGAAGATATCGACGCGCTCGAAAAACGTATGCATGAGCTCGCCGAGAAAAACTACGATGTCATCAAGAAGAAAGTGAGCTGGCACGAAGCGCGTGAAACCTTCGTGAAGCGCGGCGAAAGCTATAAAGTTTCTATTCTTGACGAAAACATTGCCCATGATGACAAGCCTGGCCTGTATCATCATGAAGAATATATCGATATGTGCCGCGGTCCGCACGTGCCGAACATGCGCTTCTGCCATCACTTCAAGCTGATGAAAACCGCCGGTGCCTACTGGCGCGGCGACAGCAACAATAAAATGTTGCAGCGTATCTACGGCACCGCGTGGGCAGATAAAAAAGCGTTGAATGCTTATCTGCAGCGTCTGGAAGAGGCCGCCAAGCGCGACCACCGTAAAATCGGTAAGCAGCTCGACCTGTATCATATGCAGGAAGAGGCGCCTGGGATGGTGTTCTGGCACAACGACGGCTGGACTATCTTCCGTGAACTGGAAACCTTTGTCCGTTCGAAACTGAAAGAGTATCAGTACCAGGAAGTCAAAGGTCCGTTCATGATGGACCGTGTGCTGTGGGAAAAAACCGGCCACTGGGACAACTACAAAGATGCGATGTTCACCACCTCTTCTGAGAACCGTGAATACTGCATTAAGCCGATGAACTGCCCGGGCCACGTGCAGATCTTCAACCAGGGGCTGAAATCCTACCGCGATCTGCCGCTGCGTATGGCGGAGTTTGGTAGCTGCCACCGTAACGAACCATCAGGCGCGCTGCACGGTCTGATGCGCGTTCGCGGCTTTACCCAGGATGATGCGCATATCTTCTGTACTGAAGATCAGGTTCGCGATGAAGTGAACGCCTGTATTCGTATGGTTTATGATATGTACAGCACCTTTGGCTTCGAGAAGATCGTCGTCAAACTGTCGACTCGCCCGGAAAAACGTATCGGCAGCGACGAGACCTGGGATCGCGCGGAAGCGGATCTGGCGGTGGCGCTGGAAGAAAATAATATCCCATTTGAATATCAACTGGGTGAAGGGGCGTTCTACGGCCCGAAAATTGAATTTACCCTGTATGACTGCCTCGATCGTGCATGGCAGTGCGGTACGGTACAGCTGGACTTCTCTCTGCCGCAGCGTTTAAGCGCCTCCTATGTGGGCGAAAACAACGAGCGTCAGGTGCCGGTCATGATCCACCGTGCGATTCTCGGTTCTCTGGAGCGCTTCATTGGCATCCTGACCGAAGAGTTCGCTGGCTTCTTCCCAACCTGGATTGCACCAGTGCAGGTGGTGGTCATGAATATCACCGATTCTCAGGCTGAATACGTTAACGAATTGACGCGTAAACTACAAAATGCGGGCATTCGTGTAAAAGCAGACTTGAGAAATGAGAAGATTGGCTTTAAAATCCGCGAGCACACTTTACGTCGTGTCCCGTATATGTTGGTCTGTGGCGACAAAGAAGTCGAAGCCGGCAAAGTGGCCGTGCGCACCCGTCGCGGGAAAGACCTCGGCAGCATGGACGTAAATGAAGTGATCGAGAAGCTGCAACAAGAGATTCGCAGCCGCAGTCTTCAACAACTGGAGGAATAAGGTATTAAAGGCGGAAAACGAGTTCAAACGGCACGTCCGAATCGTATCAATGGCGAGATTCGCGCCCAGGAAGTTCGCTTAACAGGTCTGGAAGGTGAGCAGCTGGGTATTGTGAGTCTGAGAGAAGCTATCGAAAAGGCTGAAGAGGCTGGAGTAGATTTAGTTGAAATCAGCCCTAACGCCGAGCCGCCAGTTTGTCGTATCATGGACTACGGCAAGTTCCTTTATGAAAAGAGTAAGTCTTCTAAGGAACAGAAGAAGAAGCAGAAAGTTATCCAGGTTAAGGAAATTAAATTCCGCCCTGGTACTGATGAAGGTGACTATCAGGTAAAACTCCGCAGCCTGATTCGCTTTCTCGAAGATGGCGATAAGGCCAAAATCACGCTGCGTTTCCGCGGTCGTGAGATGGCCCACCAGCAGATCGGTATGGAAGTGCTTAACCGCGTGAAAGACGATCTGGTTGAACTGGCAGTAGTCGAATCCTTCCCAACGAAGATCGAAGGCCGCCAGATGATCATGGTGCTCGCTCCTAAGAAGAAACAGTAAGGCCATCAAGAAACATTTCCGGTGGGCTTCGGCTCACTGGTTTTGTTCGCCTTTGTTTCGTTTATTAACAATGCGAAGTGGAAGTTATTAAAATGCCAAAAATTAAGACCGTACGCGGTGCTGCTAAGCGCTTCAAAAAAACCGGTAAAGGTGGTTTTAAGCACAAGCACGCTAACCTGCGTCACATTCTGACTAAAAAAGCTACCAAGCGTAAACGTCACCTGCGTCCGAAAGCCATGGTTTCCAAAGGCGATCTGGGCCTGGTTATCGCGTGCCTGCCGTACGCATAAGTCGTTAACGTTTAACTTTTTTAACTTAGAATAGATACAGGAGAGCACACATGGCTCGCGTAAAACGTGGTGTAATTGCACGTGCACGTCACAAGAAAATTTTGAAACAAGCTAAAGGCTACTATGGTGCGCGTTCTCGCGTATACCGCGTTGCCTTCCAGGCTGTTATCAAAGCTGGTCAGTACGCTTACCGTGACCGTCGTCAACGTAAACGTCAGTTCCGTCAACTGTGGATTGCACGTATCAACGCAGCAGCACGTCAGAACGGTATTTCTTACAGCAAATTCATCAATGGCCTGAAAAAAGCCTCTGTTGAAATCGACCGTAAGATCCTGGCTGACATCGCCGTATTCGACAAAGTAGCGTTCACCGCTCTGGTCGAAAAAGCGAAAGCAGCTCTGGCATAAGCCAGTTGAAAGAGGGAGCTTGTCTCCCTCTTTTCGTTTCAACACCATCAATACATTGACTTTTATCGGCGCAGGCTTTTCAATACAGGTCTGACGTTTCTTACCAGACAAGGTAATGCAAGCATGAATGCTGCTATTTTCCGCTTCTTTTTTTACTTTAGCACCTGAACTCAGGAGGCTAGCGCGTGAAAGAAGAAACGGAAAACAGCGCCAGAAAGCCTCCCCTGTGGAGGCTTTTTTCGTATATGGATTCGGAATATTAATTTCACTATAACCGGTGTCTGCACCGACATAATGAGGAAAACCATGTCACATCTCGCAGAGCTGGTTGCCAGTGCCAAGGCAGCCATTAACGAGGCATCAGATGTTGCTGCGCTGGACAACGTCCGCGTGGAATACCTGGGTAAGAAAGGGCATCTGACCCTGCAAATGACCACCCTGCGTGAGTTGCCGCCGGAAGAGCGTCCGGCAGCCGGTGCGGTCATCAACGAAGCGAAAGAGCAGGTACAGCAGGCGCTGAACGCGCGCAAAGCCGAACTGGAAGGCGCGGCGCTGAATGCTCGTCTGGCTGCAGAGACCATCGACGTCTCGCTGCCGGGTCGCCGCATTGAGAATGGCGGTCTGCATCCGGTCACCCGCACCATCGACCGTATTGAAAGTTTCTTCGGTGAGCTCGGCTTTACCGTGGCGACGGGCCCGGAAATCGAAGATGATTACCACAACTTCGATGCGCTGAATATCCCGGGCCACCATCCGGCGCGCGCTGACCACGACACTTTCTGGTTCGATGCCACTCGCCTGCTGCGCACCCAGACCTCCGGCGTGCAGATCCGCACCATGGAAAACCAGCAGCCGCCCATCCGTATTATCGCGCCGGGCCGCGTCTATCGTAACGACTACGATCAGACCCACACCCCGATGTTCCACCAGATGGAAGGTCTGATCGTTGATAAAAACATCAGCTTCACCAACCTGAAAGGAACCCTGCACGACTTCCTGAACAACTTCTTTGAAGAAGATCTGCAGGTACGCTTCCGTCCGTCCTACTTCCCGTTCACCGAGCCGTCCGCGGAAGTTGACGTGATGGGTAAAAACGGCAAATGGCTGGAAGTGCTGGGCTGCGGGATGGTGCACCCGAACGTGCTGCGCAACGTGGGTATCGATCCGGAAGTGTACTCCGGCTTCGCCTTCGGCATGGGCATGGAGCGTCTGACCATGCTGCGCTATGGCGTCACCGATCTGCGCGCGTTCTTCGAAAACGATCTGCGTTTCCTCAAACAGTTTAAATAAGGGCAGGACAGAACAATGAAATTCAGTGAACTGTGGTTACGCGAGTGGGTTAACCCGGCGATCGACAGCGAAGCGCTTTCCGATCAGATCACCATGGCGGGCCTCGAAGTGGACGGCGTTGAGCCGGTTGCCGGCAGCTTCAACGGCGTCGTTGTCGGTGAAGTAGTGGAGTGCGGTCAGCACCCGAACGCCGACAAACTGCGCGTCACCAAAGTCAACGTCGGCGGCGAACGCCTGCTGGACATCGTCTGCGGCGCGCCAAACTGTCGTCAGGGGCTGAAAGTCGCCGTGGCGACCATCGGCGCCGTGCTGCCGGGCGATTTTAAAATCAAAGCGGCAAAGCTGCGCGGCGAGCCGTCAGAGGGGATGCTGTGCTCCTTCTCCGAGCTGGGCATTTCCGATGATCATAGCGGAATTATCGAGCTGCCGGCGGATGCGCCGATCGGTACCGATATTCGCGAATATCTGAAGCTTGACGATAACACCATCGAAATCAGCGTCACCCCGAACCGCGCCGACTGCCTGGGCATCATCGGCGTCGCGCGCGATGTGGCCGTGCTGAACAAGGCGCCGCTGAACGCGCCGGAAATCACCCCGGTAGCCGCCACCATTGACGATGTGCTGCCGATTCAGGTTGACGCCCCGCAGGCGTGCCCGCGCTATCTGGGCCGCGTGGTAAAAGGCATCAACGTCAAAGCGCCGACGCCGCTGTGGATGAAAGAGAAACTGCGCCGCTGCGGGATCCGCTCCATCGACGCGGTGGTTGACGTGACCAACTATGTGCTGCTTGAGCTGGGCCAGCCGATGCACGCCTTTGACCGCGACCGTATCGAAGGCGGGATCGTGGTGCGCATGGCGAAAGAGGGCGAAACCCTGGTCCTGCTCGATGGCTCCGAAGCGAAGCTCGACAGCGATACCCTGGTCATTGCTGACCACAACAAAGCGCTGGCAATGGGCGGGATCTTCGGCGGGGAACACTCCGGCGTTAACGACGAAACCCAGAACGTACTGCTGGAGTGTGCCTTCTTCAGCCCGCTGTCCATTACCGGCCGCGCGCGCCGTCACGGCCTGCACACCGATGCCTCTCATCGCTATGAGCGCGGCGTCGATCCGGCCCTGCAGTATAAAGCGCTGGAGCGCGCCACGCGTCTGCTGATCGACCTCTGCGGCGGCGAAGCCGGCCCGGTGATCGACGTGACCAACGAAGCGACCCTGCCACAACGCGCCACCATCACTCTGCGTCGCAGCAAACTGGATCGCCTGATTGGCCACCATATCGACGACGCGCAGGTCACTGACATTCTTCAGCGCCTCGGCTGCGAAGTGACGGTGGGCGAGGGCGAATGGCAGGCGGTGGCCCCGAGCTGGCGTTTCGACATGGAGATCGAAGAGGATCTGGTCGAGGAAGTGGCTCGCGTTTATGGCTACAACAACATTCCTGATGAGCCGGTGCAGGCGGGTCTGATCATGGGTACCCATCGTGAAGCCGACCTGTCGCTGAAGCGCGTGAAAACGCTGCTGAATGACAAAGGCTATCAGGAAGTGATCACCTACAGCTTCGTCGACCCGAAAGTCCAGCAGCTGATCCACGCCGGTGAAGAGGCGCTGATCCTGCCAAGCCCGATCTCCAGCGAAATGTCGGCGATGCGCCTGTCGCTGTGGACTGGCCTGCTGGGGACCGTGGTCTACAACCAGAACCGTCAGCAGAGCCGGGTTCGCATCTTTGAGAGCGGTCTGCGCTTTGTGCCGGACACCAATGCGCCGCTGGGCATTCGTCAGGATGTGATGCTGGCCGGGGCGATCTGCGGCAACCGCTACGAAGAGCACTGGACACTGGCGAAAGAGACGGTCGATTTCTATGATCTGAAAGGCGATCTGGAAGCCGTTCTGGATTTAACCGGCAAATTAGCGGATATCGAATTCCGTGCGGAAGCGACCACCGCGCTGCATCCGGGGCAATCCGCAGCGATTTATCTTAAAGGTGAACGCATTGGTTTCATTGGGGTTGTTCATCCTGAGCTGGAACGTAAACTGGATCTGAACGGTCGCACTCTGGTGTTTGAACTGGAGTGGAACAAGCTCGCAGACCGCGTGGTGCCTCAGGCGCGCGACATTTCCCGCTTCCCGGCGAACCGTCGCGACATCGCGGTGCTGGTCGCGGAAAACGTGGCTGCCGCCGATGTTTTAGCCGAATGTAAGAAAGTTGGCGTAAATCAGGTAGTTGGCGTAAACTTATTTGACGTGTACCGTGGTAAAGGTGTGGCGGAAGGGTATAAGAGCCTTGCGATTAGCCTGATCCTGCAGGATACCAGCCGTACACTCGAAGAAGAGGAGATTGCCGCTACCGTTGCCAGATGTGTAGAGGCATTAAAAGAGCGATTCCAGGCATCATTGAGGGATTGAACCTATGGCGCTTACAAAAGCTGAAATGTCAGAATATCTGTTTGATAAGCTTGGGCTTAGCAAGCGGGATGCCAAAGAACTGGTCGAGTTGTTTTTCGAAGAGATCCGTCGTGCTCTGGAAAACGGAGAACAGGTCAAACTCTCCGGGTTCGGCAACTTCGATTTGCGGGATAAAAACCAACGCCCGGGACGTAACCCGAAGACGGGGGAGGATATTCCCATTACAGCCCGGCGCGTGGTGACCTTCAGACCCGGTCAGAAGCTGAAAAGCCGTGTCGAAAACGCGTCGCCTAAAGACAAATAATCTGAACTAATTAAAAAGGCCGCATTGCGGCCTTTTTCTTTTCTGTCGAATCTTACGCTTTAACGGCGGTGAGCATGATCTCCACCAGGATGTCTGGTCGCGCCATCTCCGCCTGCACGGCCGCGCGCGCCGGGCTATGGCCTTCCGGCATCCACTCCACCCACGCCTCATTGAACGCGGCAAAGTCACGCTCGATATTTTTCAGCCAGATCTGCGCCGAGAGAATGTGCCGCTTATCGCTCCCGGCCGCCGCCAGCAGGGCGTCGATTTTCTCCAGCACTTCGCGGGTCTGCAAGGCGATGTCCTCCTCGTTGCTTTTCGGCGTCTGTCCGGAGAGGAACAGCAGATTGCCATACGCAACGCTGGCGGAAAGACGAGGTTGAGGATGATTGCGAATGATTGTCATGCGGTTTGTTTCCATGTGAGACCTTCTAAAGAAATGTCTGGCATCTGATTGTCGATTAACGCGCCCAGCACCACCGCGCTGCCGGCGGCGAGGGTAAAACCGAGGCTGCCCTGGCCGAGATTCATCCACAGGTTGGGGTAGCCGGCGCGTCCCAGTAGCGGTGGCCCGGCTGGCGTTGAGGGGCGCATGCCGGTCCAGGCTTCGGCCTGGTCCAACCCCTTGAGTTCGGGAAAGCTGCGGGAGACGATTTTTTTCAGCGCCTGAATGCGGCTCTCGCGCAGTGTGTCGCCGTCGTAGCCGATGTCCACCATCGCCGCGATGCGCAGCTGCTGGCCCAGGCGGGCATAAACGATTTTGTGCCCGTAATCGGTGACGCTGATGTCCGGCGCAATGCCCGCCTGCTGCGGATAGGGAAGGGTCAGGCTGTACCCCTTCAGGGCGCAGAGCGGCACGCGAACGCCCATGTGCCCCAGCAGCGGACCGCTGCCGTTGCCGGCGGCGACGACGTACTCATCGCCGGTGATGGTCCCGCGGCTGGTCTCCAGGGCGCTGACGCGTCCGCCGCGCCTGGCGAGCCGCTGCACCTCACAGTGGGTCAGCAGGCTGAAGCGGCTGCTGGCGGTGAGCTTGCCGATCAGCGCAAGGCAAAACTGATGGCAATCCGCCGTTTCATCCCCCGGCGAATAAATTCCGCCCTGCAGCGAAGGGCTGATATGTTTTAGCGCCGGTTCCAGCTGCAGGCAGGCTTCAGCATTCAGCGCCTGCTGATACTGAGGATCTATCTCTTTTGCCGCTTTAGTAAAATCATATTCCCGGCGATGGATAATTAATTTTCCGCTGCGTCGCCAGTGAAAATCGGCAAGATTATCCTCTTCCCGCCACGACTGCATGACCTGCCGGCTGAGCAGCGACAGACGCAATATATGAGCGCCGTTTATTTTATTGGTCTGGCTATTACAGGCGCGCAGGAACTGCAGCAGCCAGCGCCACTGCTGTAAAGAGATATTGAGACGCATATTGAGCGGCGAATCGGCTTTGCCCATCCATTTTATCCCCTGCAGGGGAACGCCGCTGTTGGCAAGGGGGGCGACGTAGCGGTAACTTAATTGTCCGCCGTTGGCAAAACTGGTGGCGCTGGCCGGTTCGCCGTTGCGCTCCAGTAATTGCACCTGATGGCCGCGCTTGATCAGTTCCCAGGCCGTGGCCAGACCGACCACGCCGCCGCCGATAATGACAATGCGTTTGTTCATAACCCGATATATCCACCGCTGTTCAATTTATCGGGTTATGTCAAAGCATTTACCCTGGCGGCGCAATTGACTTCTTATGGTCAGGGTATAACCGCAGGTTAATCTCCTTGAGCTGCTGGCGCAGGCGCTGGCAGAGAAAATCGACGAATTTTTGCGCCATCGGGCTCAGGGAAACGTCGGCCCGACGCAGCAGGCAGAGGTTAATGGCCATCGGCGGCGTAATGGGATGGATCATCTCGGGAGCCAGGTTGTGCTGGGCGGAAAAGATATCGGTAATGCTGCAGCCCATGCCGCGCTTCACGAACTCGGTGGCCATGTAGTAGGTCTGGACATTCAGCCGGGTAGTGGAAAAGTCGCGACGGGTGGCGATGGCGGCGGAAAGCGAGTGCGGCCCCGGCGAGATCCAGCGCTGCTGGTCGATCTGGCTGATATCCACCGCTCCCTGACGATAATGACGGTCGATATAGACCAGCGGCACTTCGGCAATCAGGGTGGTAAGGATCTCTCCCTGCTGCACCGGCTGCAGCGTCAGCGCTAAGTCTATCTCGCGTAAATCCAGTTTTCTGACCAGCGTCTCGGTGTGCTCGGTGGTGAGCGTCATCACCAGGTTGCTGTTTAGCTGATAAAAATCGGTCACCAGCTCCGGCACCAGGCTTAACCCCAGGCTCGGCAGACAGCCTAAGGTGATTTTGGCGCGCGGATCGCGGGCCAGGTTATCGGCCAGCAGGCGCAGGTTGTCCAGGTCCTGATAAATAGTCTGCGCTTTTTCGAAAAGTGTGATCGCCTCGCTGGTCGGCAGCAGCTTGCCGCGCACCCGCTGAAACAGGGTAAAGCCCAGCTTCAGTTCGGCGCTTTTTAACGCTTTGCTGGCCGCTGGCTGGGAGATATTGAGCGATTCCGCCGCCCGTGACAGAGAGCCGCAGGTCATGACGGCATAGAAGATTTCCAGATGACGCAGTTTCATGAACAGTTAACTCAGGGTTATAGCCTACCGATAAAAAGTCATTTTCTACTAACACTAAGTTAACATAAATTTAATCACCAATCAGCGCATTGGTTACATATTGTGCTGCTGGCCCCGCCTGATGGCGGAATAAAACGCTCTCAGAATCGTTTCCTTTGTACCCCAACAGACCCTCAGGCTGCGGCCAATAATGAAAAAGAGGGAGGATATTTTCTGAGCAGGCCCCCATACACCACCTGACCATCATGGTCGGATTGATTGGCATTAAGGAGTGTTATGAGTGACTCAACGCTCGCAGGCAATACGCCTGTCAGACGAAATATCACGCGAAAAAACGTTATTACCGGTCTGTTATTGCTGCTGTTCGTGTTGATTGCGCTGTGGTGCCACGGTCGACCGGGCAGCGAGCTTGGCCTGCTGGGATTTACGCCGCTGGTGGCGTTAGCGATATTATCGCTGATCGGCGTCGATATAGTGCTGGCGGTCATCTCCTCGATTATTATCGCCATGATCATGACCTCGACCGGTCTGCCGGAAATGGGCGCGATGCTGGCGAAGTCCACCGGGTCATTTATTGCCACCGTCGGGCTTATCATTATGCTCGGCGCCGGCGTGGGGGAAGTGGCCACCCGCACCGGCGCGGCGGTTGAACTGGTGAAATTCGTGGTCCACCGTATTGGGCTGTCGAGCCAGACGCGGGTCAAGTTCGGCATTGTGGTGTCATCGATTTTAATTTGCGGTTCGCTGGGCACCATGGCCGGCGGCAATGCGATTATTGTCGCAGTGATTATCCCCGTAGCGGCGGCGGTACGCTTAACGCCGCCGACGGTAGCCGCGCTGATGATGACCGCCGGTTCCGTAGGACTCTTTACCGGGCCCTTCACCCCCAGCACCGTGACGATCCTCAGCCTCGGCGGTCTGAGCTATCCGGATTATCTGCTGTATGTCGGCCTGCCGATGAGCGCCGTCACCCTGTTAGCCGGCTGGATCATGGCCGGACGGATCCAGAAGATGACCGAAGGCAAACTGCGCTATGAGGTCGATCTCTCGGAAAAGCCGCAAGAGGACCTTAGCGCCGCGCAGCAGCGCCGGCGTAAATTAAGCGCGCTGGCTTTCGCCGCGACCATCATCGTGATGGCGGTGGTTGGGGTGGTGATTAAAGCCGGCTTCAGCTTTGCGATTATCGTCATGCTGCTGGTGGCACTGATGACCGGGCTGGTGGGCGGCCTGCGGCCGACGCAGATCCTGCAGGCGCTGTATCACGGCTGCGGTCGTCTGGTGTGGATGTTTATTCTCTACTGGCTGTATAACCCGATCCTTGAGCTGATGGATGGCCTGCACGCCTATCAGGGGCTGCTGGAGTATACTCAGCCGCTGCTGGAAGGGATCTCCCCGGCCTGGCTGTGCTTTAGCATCTTCGCGTTCAATATTATCGGCCATGTGCCCGGCGCGGCGGTAGCCCAGATGACCTTTACGCATAAAATCTTTGGCCCGATGCTGATGGCCGCCGGCGTGCCGCCGCAGGGGACCACCGCGGTGCTGCTGGCTTCGTCTCAGGTGGACTGGTTCGGGCCGTTCCCCTCATCGGACATGTTCGGCCAGATGGGGCTGGCGCAGTCTACACATCTGAAGTATATGCTCTATAACGGCTGGGCAATCGTGGTGGCGAACATCATTCTCTTCGCGCTGCTGTTTCAGATTCTGGTGTAAAGCGGGATGGTCGACAGGGGGAGGGTCCTCCGCGTCGACCTTTGGTCGTGAGGTTTTCCTTTTCTCACCGCGACACCCACCGTAAAATCAGCCTCTTGTTCCCACTGCGTAATGGAATCTATGCTGACTCTCGCCCATCTTCAACAGCGCCGCAGCCGGCGTTGGCTCCTTAGTTTAACGCTGTTGCTGCTGGTCACCCTGCTGATCAGCCTGTGCGCGGGGGATCAATGGATCCCGCCCGGCGAGTGGCTCAGCGCCAAAGGTCAGCTGTTTATCTGGCAGATCCGCCTGCCGCGGACCCTGGCGGTGCTGCTGGTGGGGGCGGCGCTGGCGCTCTCCGGGGCGATAATGCAGGCGCTGTTTGAAAATCCGCTGGCGGAACCGGGTCTGCTGGGCGTCTCCAACGGCGCGGGCGTCGGGCTGATTGCCGCCGTCCTGCTGGGTAAAGGCCTGTTACCGGGTTGGGCGCTCGGGCTGTGCGCGATCCTGGGCGCGCTGCTGATCACCTTTATTCTGCTGCGTTTTGCCCGCCGCCATCTTTCCACCAGCCGCCTGCTGCTGGCGGGGGTGGCGCTGGGGATCATCTGCAGCGCCCTGATGACCTGGGCGGTCTATTTCTCCACCTCTTTTGACCTGCGTCAGCTGATGTACTGGATGATGGGCGGGTTTGGCGGCGTCGACTGGCAGCAGCTGTGGCTGATGATAGCCCTCCTGCCAGCGCTCTGCTGGGTCTGTCTGCAGTCGCAACCCCTGAATTTACTGGCGCTGGGCGAAGTCTCCGCCCGTCAGCTCGGCCTGCCGCTGTGGCTGTGGCGTAAGCTGCTGGTGGTGGCGACCGGCTGGATGGTCGGCGTGAGCGTGGCGCTGGCGGGGGCGATTGGCTTTATCGGCCTGGTGATCCCACACATTCTGCGGCTATGCGGCTTGAGCGATCACCGGGTCTTGCTCCCGGCCTGCATGCTGGCAGGGGCAAGCGCCTTGCTGGGGGCGGATATTATCGCCCGGCTGGCGCTTTCCGCCGCTGAGCTGCCGATTGGCGTGGTGACGGCGACGCTGGGCGCGCCGGTCTTTATCTGGTTGCTGCTGCGCTCGCGGTGACGGGAATAGCGCGACGCCGTCTGCAGGGACGGCGCCGGCTCGGGCTTACCAGCCTTTGATCGCGTCGCCTTTGTAGACTTCCTTCGCTTTTTCCGCGACTTCACTGGTCTGGAAGGCGGCTTTCAGTTCCTGAATTTTCTTGCTGTCCTTGTTATCCTCGCGGGCGACAATCGCATTCACGTAAGGGGAATCTGGTCCCTCCATGAACAGGCCGTCGCGGGCGGCCGACAGGCCCGCCTGGGCGGAGAAGTTGGTGTTAATGATTGACAGGCTGACGTTCGGGTCATCCAGGGTGCGGGTCAGCTGCGGGGTATCCACCTCCACAATCTTCAGCTGTTTCGGGTTGTCGATGATATCCAGCGTGGTGGGTAAATAGCCGACGCCCGGTTTCAGCTTGAGCAGCCCCTGCGCCTGAAGCAGCAGCAGGCTGCGGCCCAGGGTAGTGGTTTCATTAGAGATGGTCACCGTCGCTCCCTCGGGGAGCTCGCTGATATTTTTGATGCGATGTGAATAGGCGGCGATAGGGAAGACAAAGGTTTTACCGACCACCGCGAATTTATAGCCGCGCTCTTTCGACTGCGCCTCAAGGTACGGCAGAGTCTGGAAGGCGTTGGCATCCACATCTTTGTTGTTCAGCGCTTCGTTAGGCAGCACATAATCATTGAAGGAGACCACTTCGACGTCGAGGTGATATTTATCCTTCGCCACTTGCTCCACCACTTTCCAGATGGCTTCGTCCGGCCCGGTGTTGATAGCGACTTTCACTTTATTATCTTCATCCGGAGAGCAGGCGCTCAGCAGGGCGACAGAGGCGGCGATTAACGCCAGGCTAAACAACTTCTTCATCAACAAAACTCTCTTAAATTAACAAGTAACGAAACCATATTACATTCATGGAACACTGTACACGTAAATAGGTGCCTGCCCAATTGAGAGGATTTCATGTTGCTGACGGGCAGCGAAGCGCTGTTACATCATGCGACAACTCGCGGGGATTGGCAGTAGAATGGCGGGCGCTGAATCCGCTACAGTAGATAGGGATCACCTTCACCGGAAACCGGTTTATCCATTGAGGACAGGCTATGCAACATGACATTCTGAATACCGAAGTGACGACCATTGATGGCGAGAAAACCACCCTGGCATCCTTTGCCGGCAAGGTACTGCTGATCGTCAATGTGGCCTCCAAATGCGGCCTGACGCCGCAGTATGAGCAACTGGAGGACCTGCAAAAGCAGTTTGCCGGCGAGGGCTTCAGCGTGCTGGGCTTCCCCTGCAACCAGTTCCTCGGCCAGGAGCCGGGGAGTGAAGAAGAGATTAAGACCTTCTGCAGCACCACCTACGGCGTCACCTTCCCGCTGTTCAGCAAGATTGACGTCAACGGCGAGCATCGCGCACCGCTCTATCAAAAGCTGGTTGCCGCCGCGCCGAAGGCGGTGGCCCCGGAAGGCAGCGGTTTTTATGAGCGGATGGCCAGCAAGGGCCGCGCGCCGCTGTACGTGGACGACATTCTGTGGAATTTCGAAAAATTCCTCGTCGATCGCCAGGGCAACGTCATTCAGCGCTTCTCTCCGGATATGACGCCGGACGATCCGCAGCTGGTGGCGGCGATTAAAGGAGCGCTGGCGAAATAATGTCGTTTCTGATGCAGCTACAGGATGTAGAAGCGGCGGGGCGTCTGGCCCCGTTTTCTGCGGCCTTTCGCGCCGGGGAGATCGTTCACCTGGTGGGGCCGAACGGCGCAGGGAAGAGCACGCTGCTGGCCCGCATGGCGGGGCTGTCCGACGGCCCCGGCGCGATTCATTTTAACGGACGGTTGCTTGACGAGTGGCCGGCGACGGAGCTGGCGCGCCGCCGCGGATATCTGTGCCAGCAGCAGACCCCGCCGTTCGCCATGCCGGTGTGGCACTATCTGGCGCTGCACAGGCAGCAGCAGGGCGACAGCGCCCGGGTGAACGATATCGCGGCCAGGCTTGGCCTTGACAATAAGCTGGGCCGTCAGGTCAATCAGCTGTCGGGCGGCGAGTGGCAGCGCGTGCGGCTGGCGGCAGTGATCCTGCAGATCGATCCCTTAAGCAATCCCGCGGGTCAGCTGCTGCTGTTGGATGAGCCGATGAACAGTCTGGATGTGGCCCAGCAGGCGGCGCTGGATCGGTTGTTACGCGAGCTGAGCGCGGCGGGAATCGCGGTGGTGATGAGCAGTCACGATCTCAACCACACTTTGCGCCATGCCGGACAGAGCTGGCTGCTCTGCCAGGGGGAAGCCATCGCCTGCGGGGAGACCGCCGAGGTGCTGAACGAGGAAAATTTAACCGCTGCCTATGCGATCCCGTTCCAGCGCGTGGAGGTGGCCGGTCATATTATGCTCATCGCGTCACAGTAGCACGCAGTTATCTTGTCACTATATTGATAAACAAGCTAAATTATTGCGATAAAGAGACTAGGGACAGAGGGATCATCTGAAATGCGCTTCTGGTTCATGTTGGCGGCGGCGTTAATTTTAGCCGGCTGCAGCAGCCATCGGGCACCGCCGCCGAATCCTCGGCTGGCTGACTCCATTACGGTGGTGGCGAATCTGAACGAGCAGCTGCGCAGCTGGCGCGGCGCACCGTATCGCTACGGCGGCATGACGCCGCGCGGCGTCGACTGCTCCGGCTTTGTGGTGCGCACGTTTCGCGATAAATTTGCCCTCCAGCTGCCGCGCGAAACCCGCGAGCAGGCGGAAATCGGCACCCGAATTGATAAGCGCGATCTGCTGCCCGGCGATCTGGTGTTCTTCAAAACCGGCTCAGGCGAAAGCGGCCTGCACGTCGGCATCTACGATACCGATAACCAGTTTATTCATGCCTCCACCAGTCAGGGCGTCACCCGTTCCTCGCTGGATAACGTCTACTGGAACAAAAAATTCTGGCAGGCGCGGCGTATCTGACGTCATTCAGCGGCCGGAGGGAAGCGAGCGCTTCCCTTTTTTATGCCGATAACCCTGCACTCCGCCCGTGTTAATCCGCTGTTCCAGGCACTACACTGGAGAGAGGAGGAACCATGACCCTTTCTTTTACCACCCACTGGCGGGATGAACTGCCGGACTTTTACACTTCCCTGTCACCGACGCCGCTCGATAACGCCCGACTCATCTGGCGCAACGCTCCGCTGGCGCAACAGCTGGGCGTCCCTGACGCGTTGTTTGCGCCGGAAAGCGGGGCCGGCGTCTGGGGCGGCGAAGCGCTGCTCCCGGGCATGTCGCCGCTGGCGCAGGTTTACAGTGGCCATCAGTTTGGCGCCTGGGCCGGCCAGCTGGGCGACGGACGCGGGATCCTGCTCGGTGAGCAGCAGCTGGCGGATGGCCGCCGTTACGACTGGCATCTGAAAGGCGCCGGCCTGACCCCCTATTCACGGATGGGGGACGGCCGCGCCGTGCTGCGCTCGACGATCCGGGAAAGCCTGGCGTCGGAGGCGATGCACGCCCTGGGGATCCCGACGACGCGCGCCCTGGCGATGGTCACCAGCGATACCCCGGTCTACCGCGAGCGCGTGGAGCCTGGCGCGATGCTGATGCGGGTGGCCGAGAGCCATGTCCGCTTTGGTCATTTCGAACATTTTTACTATCGTCGCGAGCCGCAGAAGGTTCAGCAGCTGGCCGATTATGTCATTCGTCACCACTGGCCGCAGCTGCAGGATGAAGCGGACAAGTACCTGTTATGGTTCCGTGACGTTGTCACGCGTACCGCGCAGACCATCGCCAGCTGGCAAACCGTGGGCTTTGCCCATGGGGTGATGAATACCGACAACATGTCGATTCTCGGTTTGACCATCGACTACGGGCCGTATGGCTTCCTTGACGATTTTCAGCCGGACTTTATCTGCAACCACTCCGATTACCAGGGGCGCTACAGTTTTGAAAACCAGCCGGCGGTGGGGCTGTGGAATCTGCAGCGTCTGGCCCAGTCGCTGTCGCCGTTTATCAGCGCCGAAGCGCTGAACGCGGCGCTGGATGAGTATCAGCACGCCTTGCTGACCGCCTATGGCCAGCGGATGCGCGACAAACTTGGCCTGTTCACTCAGCAGAAAGGGGATAATGATCTGCTCGACGGTCTGTTTGCCCTGATGATCCGCGAGAGAAGCGACTATACCCGAACGTTCCGCCTGCTGAGCCACAGCGA
The DNA here is from genome assembly GCF_059759695.1 of Klebsiella sp. M041. Lineage (NCBI taxonomy): Bacteria > Pseudomonadati > Pseudomonadota > Gammaproteobacteria > Enterobacterales > Enterobacteriaceae > Klebsiella > Klebsiella sp. M041. The sequence continues at coordinate 66,465 of NZ_JCAXWU010000015.1, read as the reverse complement.
ACAGCTCAGCGCGGCCTCGCCGCTGCGCGACGAGTTTATCGACCGTGCGGCATTCGACAGCTGGTTCGCCAGCTATCGCACGCGGCTTCGTGATGAACAGGTGGAGGATACCCAGCGCCAGCAGCGGATGCAGGGCGTCAACCCGGCGCTGGTGTTACGTAACTGGCTGGCGCAGCGGGCGATCGAGCAGGCTGAGGCTGGCGATATGGGGGAGCTGGAGCGTCTGCATGCCGCGCTGGCCGATCCCTTCACCGATCGCGAGGACGACTACGTCCGCCGGCCGCCGGACTGGGGGAAACGTCTGGAAGTCAGCTGCTCGAGCTAACTCGCCTCGCCCCGCGCGCTGCGGGGCGATTATTTGGTCAGGATCAACTTCCCGGCGTGGGTCTGGCGCAACAGATAGCGCTGGCCGCCATGCTCAATGACTACCCGTCCTTCGCTGCCTAACAGAACCCGACTGCTGATCTGTCTGTCCGTCGCCACGGGATAGGGGGCATTGTCTTTTGGTTTTTCAGCTGTGGCAGTGTTATCCATACGCGTCATAGCTCTCAAAATAAAAATCAAAGCAACAATGATAATCATTATCAATAATGTTGTTTTTGACGGCAAGCGTTATTTATCGTGTTACCGAATTTGGTAGGGGAATGGCAGAAGGGGATCGCCCACCGCAGGTGCGGCGGGCGGAGCGGTCACAGACGGGTGGCCGTGGCGGCCGCCAGTTCGCTCAATAAACGTTCGCTGTCTTCCCAGCTCAGGCAGGGATCGGTGATCGACTGGCCCCAGGCCAGCGGCTGGCCGGGAACCACTTTCTGGGTCCCTTCCTGCAGGAAGCTCTCCGCCATAATGCCGGCGATGGCGGTAGAGCCCGCGCGAATTTGCTGACAGATATCGGCGCACACCTCCAGCTGACGGCGATGCTGCTTCTGGCAGTTGCCATGGCTGAAGTCGACCACCAGCTGCTCCGGCAGATTGAATTCACGCAGCGCCTCGCCGGCGGCGGCGATATCCTCGGCGTGATAGTTCGGCCGTTTGCCGCCGCGCATAATGATATGCCCGTACGGGTTGCCGCTGGTCTGGTAAATCGTCATCTGCCCCTGCTTGTCCGGAGAGAGGAACATATGGCTGGCGCGGGAGGCGCGGATGGCGTCTACGGCGATGCGCGTATTGCCGTCGGTACCGTTTTTAAACCCGACCGGGCAGGAGAGCGCCGAGGCCATTTCACGGTGGATCTGGCTTTCCGTGGTGCGCGCCCCGATGGCTCCCCAGCTGATGAGATCGGCGATAAACTGACCGGTCACCATATCGAGAAACTCGGTGGCCGTCGGCACCCCCAGCTCATTAACCTGCAGCAGCAGGCGCCGTGCCAGTTCAATACCGTGGTTGACCCGATAGCTGCCGTTGAGGTCCGGGTCGGAGATTAAGCCTTTCCAGCCCACCACGGTACGGGGTTTTTCAAAGTAGGTGCGCATCACGATCTCCAGCTGCGGCTGGTAGCGCTCGCGCATGGTCTGCAGGCGGCGGGCATACTCCATCGCCGCGTCGGTGTCGTGAATGGAGCAGGGGCCGATAATCACCAGCAGGCGGCGGTCTTCGCCGTTGAGGATTTTTTCAATGCGGCGACGGGAGGCCGAGACGTGGGCGGCCACGTCGGCGGTGACGGGATGGCGCTGGGCCAGCTCCGCGGGCGTTACCAGGCTTTCAATGCGCGCGGTACGCAGTTCGTCTGTTTTATTCATTGGGGTCTCAAAAATCTGTTTCTTCGCCAGCGAAAATGCCGGGAAGTGATGCGCATCACGATAAACCAATCCCTGCTTATTGCAAGAGCAGGGCATGATCCTGTATAGGCCACGGGTGATAGCATAAACAAATTTTTAATAATGTACTGGTGTATTAGTACATCCTGCGATTCAGTCCCATGATGTCCATGATTTTTGTCGCTATTTCCTCAACGGAATAGTTGGTGCTGTTCAGGCAGGGAATTTTATTCTTGCGATACAGCGCCTCCACTTCGGTCACTTCCATCCGACACTGGCGCAGCGAAGCGTAGCGGCTGTTCTCCCGGCGCTCCTCGCGGATCGCCGCCAGACGCTCCGGGTTGATGGTCAGGCCGAACATCTTATGCTGCAGGGGTTTCAGCGACGCCGGCAGAACCAGATTGTCCATATCGTCGGCGATAAACGGATAGTTGGCGGCGCGAATGCCGTACTGCATAGCGAGGTACAGACTGGTGGGCGTCTTGCCGCAGCGCGACACGCCGAGGAGGATCACCTGCGCCTGGTCAAGGTTGCGCAGCGAGATGCCATCGTCATGGGCGAGGGTGTAATCGATGGCGGCGATGCGCGCATCGTATTTGATCAGGTTCCCGGGGTTCAGGCCGTGGGTGCGGTGGGCCACTGGCGTCGGGTCGAGGTTGAGCTCCTGCTGCAGCGGGGCCACCAGCGCCTGAACGATATCCTGACAAAAGCCCTCGCTTTGCAGAATGATATCGCGGATCTCCGGAATAACGATGGAATAGAACACCAGCGGGCGGATGCCCGTTTGCTGATAAATGGCGTCGATCTGCTCTTTCACCGCCCGCGCGCGGCTGATATTTTCCACAAACGGCAGGGTCACGCTGCTGATGGCGACCGGGAATTGCGACATGACGGCATGCCCCAGCACCTCCGCCGTAATGGCGGTACCGTCAGAAATATAAAATACGTGGCGATCTACAGCACTTTCCATTTTGACCATCCGGTATAATGAGTTTAATTGCCTGAAAGCGGATATTAAATTTAAGCATATCCCTGTTTGATTTGTCTCTTCTTAAAATTGAAACGCTATTTTTGTTTTTTATGAAAAGGGTGGTTCATTTTCTTTTTTTTGCCGTAATTTCCAGCGTTTTTCGTCATAATTCCTAAAAATCATTGAGTTATCTATATCGGGGGAACAGTCCGAAAAAAGAAAAAATAATTTGCTTGAACGATTCACCGTTTTTTTCAGCACCATAAATATGTCAGGATAATCTTGCAGTCGATCGTGAAATTTTTTTCACTGGTATTAAATCACAAAAGGATTGTCTCGATGTCCAACAATGGCTCGTCACCGCTGGTGCTTTGGTATAACCAACTCGGCATGAATGATGTAGACAGAGTTGGGGGCAAAAATGCCTCCCTTGGTGAAATGATTACGAATCTGTCCGGAATGGGTGTGTCCGTACCTAACGGGTTTGCCACCACCGCTGATGCTTTCAATCAGTTCCTGGACCAAAGCGGTGTTAACCAGCGCATTTATGCGCTGCTGGATGAAACCGACATTGACGACGTTTCCGCATTAGCGAAAGCGGGCGCGCAGATCCGACAGTGGATCATCGATACCCCCTTCCAGAGCGAACTGGAAAACGCGATTCGCGATGCTTATGACCTGCTGTCCGCCGATGACGCCGAGGCCTCATTCGCCGTGCGCTCTTCCGCCACCGCGGAAGATATGCCGGACGCCTCCTTCGCCGGGCAGCAAGAGACATTCCTCAACGTGCAGGGCTTTGACGCCGTGCTCGTTGCCGTGAAGCACGTGTTTGCTTCACTGTTTAACGATCGCGCGATCTCCTATCGCGTGCATCAGGGTTACGATCACCGCGGCGTGGCGCTCTCCGCCGGGGTGCAGAGGATGGTCCGCTCCGATCTGGCCTCCTCCGGCGTCATGTTCTCCATCGATACCGAATCCGGCTTTGACCAGGTGGTGTTTATCACCTCGGCGTGGGGTTTGGGCGAGATGGTGGTGCAGGGCGCGGTGAACCCGGACGAATTCTACGTCCACAAACCGACGCTGGCCGCTGGCCGCCCGGCGATCGTGCGCCGCACCATGGGGTCGAAAAAGATCCGCATGGTTTACGCGCCGACTCAAGAGCACGGCAAGCAGGTGCGTATCGAAGATGTGCCGCAGGCGCAGCGCGATATCTTCTCGTTAACCAACGAGGAGGTGCAGGAGCTGGCGAAGCAGGCGGTGCAGATCGAGAAGCACTACGGCCGTCCGATGGATATCGAGTGGGCGAAAGATGGCCACACCGGTAAGCTGTTTATCGTCCAGGCGCGTCCGGAAACCGTGCGTTCCCGCGGCCAGGTGATGGAGCGTTATACCCTCCACGCTCAGGGGCAGATCATCGCCGAAGGGCGCGCCATCGGCCACCGAATTGGCGCCGGTCCGGTGAAGGTGATCCACGATATCAGCGAGATGAACCGCATTGAGCCAGGCGATGTGCTGGTTACCGATATGACCGACCCGGACTGGGAACCGATCATGAAGAAAGCCTCGGCGATCGTCACCAACCGCGGCGGACGTACCTGCCACGCGGCGATCATCGCTCGTGAGCTGGGTATTCCGGCGGTGGTCGGCTGCGGCGATGCCACCGATCGCATTCAGGAAAACCAGAACGTGACCGTCTCCTGCGCCGAAGGCGACACCGGCTATGTCTACGCCGAGCTGCTGGACTTCAGCGTCAAGAGCTCTAGCGTCGGCGACATGCCGGATCTGCCGCTGAAGGTGATGATGAACGTCGGCAACCCGGATCGCGCCTTCGACTTCGCCTGCCTGCCGAACGAAGGCGTGGGTCTGGCGCGGCTGGAATTTATCATCAACCGCATGATTGGCGTTCACCCGCGCGCGCTGCTGGAGTTTGACGACCAGGAGCCGGGCCTGCAGAACGAAATTCGCGAGCTGATGAAAGGCTACGATTCGCCGAGAGAGTTCTACGTTGGCCGCCTGACCGAAGGGATCGCCACCCTTGGCGCCGCTTTCTATCCGAAACGGGTGATTGTGCGCCTCTCTGACTTCAAGTCGAACGAATACGCCAACCTGGTGGGCGGCGAGCGCTATGAGCCGGAAGAAGAGAACCCAATGCTCGGCTTCCGCGGCGCCGGACGCTACGTTTCCGAAAGCTTCCGCGACTGCTTCGCGCTGGAATGTGAAGCGATGAAGCGCGTGCGTAACGACATGGGGCTGACCAACGTCGAAGTGATGGTGCCGTTCGTCCGTACCGTCGCCCAGGCGAAAGCGGTGGTCGAAGAGCTGGAGCGTCAGGGGCTGAAGCGCGGCGAGAACGGGCTGAAGATCATCATGATGTGCGAGATCCCGTCGAACGCGTTGCTGGCCGAGCAGTTCCTCGAGTACTTCGACGGCTTCTCCATCGGCTCGAACGACATGACCCAGCTGGCGCTCGGTCTGGACCGCGACTCCGGCGTGGTCTCTGAGCTGTTTGATGAACGCAACGACGCGGTGAAAGCGCTGCTGTCGATGGCGATCCGCGCGGCGAAGCAGCAGGGTAAATACGTCGGCATCTGCGGCCAGGGGCCGTCTGACCATGAAGATTTCGCCGCCTGGCTGATGGAGGAGGGGATTGATAGCCTGTCCCTCAACCCGGATACCGTGGTGCAAACCTGGTTAGGTCTGGCGGAACTGAATAAATAAGTTCGCCCTGACAGTACAGATCCCCGGCAGCGATGCCGGGGATTTTTTTTGCCGGTGTCAGGCCGCCCGGCGTCGCGATGCGCAGGACAAAAAAAAGCCCATCGTGGGAGATGGGCAAAGACTACACACAGCAATTCGTTGTTTCACTCAGGGGATTTCCATGCTTATAAATCAAGGTGTTGATTTATAACCGTGAGCTAATAGTAGGCAGCGGGGCCTTTGCCGTCGATCAGATTCCTCTCAATAGTTAAATTGTTGTGAAGGACCGGGAGGGTAAAAGCGGGTGCGGGGCATACAAGGCTGGCGTTTTGCCGACGATCAATTAATGTTGCTTAACAATTGTCCTGGGGGGAGACAGGCGGGGCCCCCCGCCTGACAGGGCATTACTTGCGCCCGGCCTCCAGCTCGCTGAGCTCTTCGAGCACGACATCGGGGTCTTTCGGCGGCGGCGGCACTTCGTGCACCCAGGCGTCATACAGGCGCCAGGAGACGGCCAGCAGCACCGGACCGATAAACAGGCCGATCATGCCGAAGGCGATCAGGCCGCCAATGACGCCGGTAAGAATGAGGATCATCGGCAGGTCGGCGCCCATACGGATAAGCACCGGACGGATAACGTTGTCCATGGTGCCGACCACGCAGCTCCACACCAGCAGCACAGTGCCCCAGGTGGTGTCCCCGCTCCAGTATAGCCAGATAATCGACGGCACCAGAACCAGCAAAGGCCCGAGCTGGACCAGACAGGTAAAGATCATCACCACGGTCAGCAGGGCGGCGTAGGGCACGCCGGAGATGGCAAGGCCGATCCCGCCCAGCACCGCCTGAGTGAGGGCCGTCACCACCACGCCCAGCGCCACGGCGCGCACGGCCTGGCCGGCCAGCAGCACGGCGGCGTCACCGCGTTTAGCCGCCAGGCGCGTGGCGAAATAGCGAAAACCGTAGGCTACCTGCTCGCCGCGCCAGTAAAGCAGCGCGCTGAATAACAGCATCAGGCCGCAGTAGACCAGCAGCTTGCCGATGTGCGCCGCCTGACCGACAAACCAGCTGGTGGTGGTGCCAATGTAGGGGCGAACCTTGGCCATAATCGCCGAGCCGCCCATATCCAGCAGGCCATGCCAGGCGGCGTAGAGTTTATCGCCGACCAGCGGCACGCTGTTGAGCCAGGCGAAATCCGGCAGCGTCACATTTCCGCTGCTGATGAGTTTGATCAGCGGAACGCTGTTATCCACCAGGCTGTTAACCAGCAGAGCGATAGGAATCACGAATAGCAAAAACAGCAGCAGGGTCATCGCCAGCACCGCCAGCATCCGTTTGCCGAACAGCACGCGCTGCAGACGCAGCAGCACCGGCCAGGTGGCGATCACCACGGTGCCGGCCCAGGCGAAGGACAGAATAAACGGCTGCACAACCCACAGGCAGGATATGATAATCAGGGCCAGGAACAGCACCGACAGCAGTATTTGCGGTATGTCCCGAGGCTGATGGGGGTTAATCATAGAGAATTTTTACCTTTCCAGTCGCGCCAAAAAGCTGGCGCTGCGTAAATCCATGTACTGATAATAATATCAATAATTTTGCCGGGCTGATTTTGCACAGAAAACACGTGGGCGCATATGAAAAAAATGTGATAAAAAGTTGAATGCGCTACGCAAACGTTTAGTTAGCACCAACACAATATTTTCAAACACAACATAGTCAGGCAGGGTCAAGTGTGATGATCCCACAAATTTCTCAGGCGCCAGGGGTAGTTCAACTGGTGCTGAATTTTTTGCAGGTACTGGAGCAACAGGGTTTTACCGGCGATACCGCCACCAGCTATGCCGACAGGCTGACGATGGCCACCGACAACAGCGTCTATCAGCTGCTGCCGGATGCGGTCCTGTTTCCACGTTCCACGGCAGACGTAGCGTTACTGGCGCGGGTCGCCGCCGAACCACGCTTTAAATCGCTGATCTTCACCCCGCGCGGCGGCGGCACCGGCACCAACGGCCAGGCGCTGAACGGCGGAATTATCGTCGATATGTCCCGCTATATGAACCGCATTATTGAAATCAACCCCGAAGAGGGTTGGGTGCGCGTCGAAGCCGGAGTCATCAAAGATCAGCTGAACCAGTTTCTTAAACCCTATGGTTACTTCTTTGCGCCTGAGCTCTCCACCAGCAACCGCGCCACCCTGGGCGGGATGATAAACACCGACGCCTCCGGACAGGGATCGCTGGTGTATGGTAAAACGTCGGATCACGTGCTTGGCCTGCGGGCGGTGCTGATGGGCGGGGATATCCTCGATACCCAGGCGGTGCCGGTGGCGCTGGCGGAGACGCTGGGCAATACGCCCTCGACGATCGGCCGGATTTACAATACGGTCTACCAGCGCTGCAAGGCGCAGCGCGAGCTGATCATTGATAAGTTTCCCAAACTCAACCGCTTCCTCACCGGATACGATCTGCGCCACGTCTTTAACGATGAGATGAGCGAGTTCGACCTGACGCGGATTTTAACCGGTTCGGAAGGGACGCTGGCGTTTATCACCGAAGCGCGGCTGGATATTACCCGCCTGCCGAAGGTACGCCGGCTGGTCAACGTCAAATATGACTCCTTTGACTCTGCGCTGCGTAATGCGCCCTTTATGGTGGAAGCCAAGGCCCTGTCGGTGGAGACCGTCGACTCTAAAGTCCTCAATCTGGCGCGCGAGGATATCGTCTGGCACTCGGTGAACGAACTGATCACCGACGTACCGGATAAAGAGATGCTCGGGCTGAATATCGTCGAATTCGCCGGGGATGACGCGGCGCTGATTGACCAGCAGGTCACCACCCTGTGCCAGCGGCTGGACGAGCTGATGGCCCGCAGCGAGGCGGGAGTCATCGGCTGGCAGGTCTGTCACGATCTTGATGGCGTGGAGCGCATCTATGCCATGCGCAAGAAGGCGGTAGGCCTGTTGGGTAATGCCAAAGGTGCCGCCAAGCCGATCCCCTTTGCCGAGGATACCTGCGTCCCGCCCGAACACCTGGCGGATTATATCGTCGAGTTTCGCGCGCTGCTCGACAGCCACGGCCTGAGCTACGGTATGTTTGGCCACGTCGACGCCGGGGTGCTGCACGTGCGCCCGGCGCTGGACATGTGCGATCCGCAGCAGGAGGTGCTGATGAAGCAGATATCCGACGATGTGGTAGCGCTGACGGCGAAATATGGCGGTCTGCTGTGGGGGGAACATGGCAAAGGCTTCCGCGCCGAGTACAGCCCGGCATTCTTTGGCGAGGCGCTGTACGGCGAGCTGCGGAAGATCAAAGCGGTCTTCGATCCGGATAACCGACTGAACCCGGGGAAAATTTGTCCGCCGGAAGGGATTGACGCGCCGATGATGAAAGTCGACGCGGTGAAGCGCGGCACCTGGGATCGGCAGATCCCTATCGCGGTGCGCAGCGCCTGGCGCGGGGCGATGGAGTGTAATGGCAACGGGCTGTGCTTCAACTTTGACGTAAAAAGCCCGATGTGTCCGTCGATGAAGGTGAGCAACCAGCGCATCCACTCGCCGAAAGGGCGGGCGACGCTGGTCCGCGAATGGCTGCGTCTGCTGGCGGATCGCGGCGTCGATCCCAATCAGCTGGAGAAGGCGCTGCCGGAGCAGGGCGTTAGCCTGCGCTCGCTGGTGGCGCGCACGCGCAACAGCTGGCATGCGCGCAAAGGGGAATATGATTTCTCGCACGAGGTCAAAGAGGCAATGTCCGGCTGTCTGGCCTGCAAAGCCTGTTCGACCCAGTGCCCGATCAAAATCGATGTCCCGGAGTTCCGCTCACGCTTCCTGCAGCTGTACCACAGCCGCTACCTGCGGCCGGTGCGCGATCATCTGGTGGCGTCGGTGGAATCCTATGCGCCGCTGATGGCCCAGGCGCCGAAGACGTTTAACTTCTTCATGAACCAGCCGTGGCTGAAAAAGCTGTCGGAGAAGCATATCGGGATGGTCGATCTGCCGCTGCTCTCGGCGCCGTCGCTGAAGCAGCAGATGGCCGGCCACCGCTCCGCCAACATGACCCTTGAGCAGCTCGAAGCGCTGAGCGCCGAGCAGAAAGCGAAGATGGTGCTGGTGGTGCAGGATCCCTTTACCAGCTATTACGACGCCCAGGTGGTGGCTGACTTTATCCGTCTGGTTGAGGCCTTAGGCTATCAGCCGGTGCTGCTACCGTTCTCGCCAAACGGCAAGGCGCAGCATATTAAAGGATTCCTGACCCGCTTCGCGCGCACCGCGCAGAAAACGGCAGACTTCCTTAACCGCGTGGCGCAGCTGGGTATGCCGCTGGTCGGGGTCGATCCGGCGCTGGTGCTCTGTTACCGCGATGAATATAAGCAAACGCTTGGCGACAAGCGCGGCGATTTTCAGGTGCTGTTAGTCCATGAGTGGTTGCCGAAGGTCCTGACCGCCGACGCCCGTCCCGATCCGGGCGGCGAGCCCTGGTACCTGTTCGGTCACTGTACGGAAGTGACCGCGCTGCCGGCGGCGACGAAGCAGTGGGCAGAGATTTTTGCCCACTTCGGCGCGAAGCTGGAAAACGTCAGCGTCGGGTGCTGCGGGATGGCAGGCACCTATGGTCATGAAGTGAAAAACCATGCCAACTCGCTGGCCATTTACGCGCTCTCCTGGCAGCAGGCGATGCAGCGGCTGCCGCGTAACCGCTGTCTGGTGACGGGCTACTCCTGCCGCAGCCAGGTGAAGCGCATTGAAGGCAGCGGCGTTCGCCATCCGCTGCAGGCGTTACTGGAGATAATCGGATGATTTGGAAACGTCAGGCCACGCTGGAGCAGCTCAACCGGCTCGGTGAGGGAAACATGGTAGGGCTGTTGGATATTCGCTTTGAGACCTTTACCGACGATACGCTGGAGGCCACCATGCCGGTGGATGGGCGCACACAGCAGCCGTTTGGCCTGCTGCACGGCGGGGCGTCGGTGGTGCTGGCGGAGACGCTGGGGTCGGTGGCGGGTTATCTGTGCAGCGAAGGCGAACAGAAAGTGGTGGGGCTGGAGGTTAACGCCAACCACATTCGTTCGGCGCGCGGGGGCCGGGTGCGGGGCGTGTGCAAAGCGCTGCACGTCGGGACTCGCCACCAGGTCTGGCAAATTGAAATCTTCGACGAACAGTCGCGATTATGCTGTTCATCGCGGCTAACCACCGCGGTAATATAAGTCATGACCGGGAGGCGAATAGCCTCCCTTTTTTCAGGGGAATAAGCGGGGTCGGGTCCGCCAGCGCGAAACATCAGGCCAGCTGCGCTACCGCGCGGCGGCAAGAAATTATCTAATAAATAGATTATTACCGATCCAATCTCGTTATATATGCTACTCTTTTCAATACGAAATGCTTAAAGGTAACAAGAGGACGGTTAACCATGGGTATTCTTTCCTGGATCATTTTTGGACTTATTGCCGGTATTTTAGCCAAGTGGATTATGCCGGGGAAAGACGGCGGCGGGTTTATTGTAACCATTATTCTGGGGATCATCGGCGCCGTGGTCGGCGGCTGGATCAGTACCTTCTTTGGTTTTGGCAAAGTCGACGGGTTTAATTTCGGCAGCTTCGTGGTGGCGGTAATCGGTGCGCTGGTCGTGCTGTTTATCTACCGTAAAGTGCGTAGCTAATTTTCTGCATTCTGTTTTATTCAAGCTAACAAAAGCTGCCGCGATAAGCGGCAGCTTTTTTATTATCGCAGGACTCAGGCAGAGCGCCCACGCCAGGGCTATTTCCCGTCGGCATCCTCCGCAACCGGCACCACCTCAACATGAACTTCGTAGTGCTTCGCCTGACCGGTGGGGATCAGGGCGGTCAGTTTGTTAATGGTTTCCGCCGGCGTATCGGTCGCGACCGTTGCTGAAAACAGCACCGGCTTGCGCGGCGGAAACGGTGGCGGGAACGGCGGTTGGGGGCCATGACCCATCTCCAGCGGAGGACGACCGCCGTTGTCGACAACGGGCGTCGGGGCGTCGGTTTTATCGGCGGCAAACGCGCTGGCGGCGGCCACGGCGGCGATAGCGAACAGGGCAAGGAGAGCTTTTTTCATCTGGTATTCCTCGATTAACAAGTACCAAAAGAGTAGAGGGCGGCGGCAGCCGGGACAATCCCGTGCGGCGCGGATCCTCTGAATCTCCTTTATTCCTCGCGAATGTGAAGGTCAGATGAGAGCGGGTGTCATTGTGTTCGGGAGCCTCTTAATTCAGCAGTACGCTCATAATCAGCAGCACGGCCATGCACATCGACATAATACTGATATCAACAATCATTCTGTACGACAAAAGCTCCAGCTAAACGGGTACGACGGCTATGTTAAGCACGTATTATAGTGGTTAAAGATTGTACCCTGGCATACATTCACACCACAAACGTTTATTAGCCTGACGTGGCCTGAACTGCCGCCCCTGACCATGGCATCATGACGATACCTCGAGTACACCTGGCGCTTAGCGGAGCAACATGAGGATAGCTCATGTTGCAATGAATTTAAGTCGCTTTCCCTCCATCACCGACTCTGGCAAAAATAGACCCATTAACGAATCAACAACATTTACCGGTTGAAGCGCGCCAGGTCTGACTCTGCGTCGCCTGTGGAAAATACTCCGCTTATTCCGCTTTATGCCCGACACCAGGATGGACAATCGCCATGAATAACGAATTTACCTATACGATTAAGCGCAGCCGGTTTGATGAAAATTATAACCCTGCGGAAAATACGCGTATTACCACCAACTTTGCCAATTTGGCCAGAGGGGAGAGCCGTCAGGACAATCTGCGCAATACGTTAATCATGATGAATAACCGGTTTAATACCCTGGCGCACTGGGATAATCCCTACAACGATCGCTATGCGGTGGAACTGGATATTATTTCTGTCGAGATGAATATTGCTCAGAATGCCGCCAGTTTTCCGGTGATAGAGATCCTGCAAACGCATATTGTCGATAAAAAAACCGGTGAGCGCCATGCCGGTATCGTCGGCAATAACTTCTCTTCGTATGTGCGGGATTATGATTTTAGCGTGCTGCTGCTGGAGCATAATAAAGACCAGAACCGCTTCAGCGTGCCCGAAAACTTTGGCGAGCTGCACGGCAATATCTTTAAGGATTTCGTGCAATCCAGCGCCTATAAGACCAGCTTCAGCAAGGCGCCGGTGATTTGCCTGAGCGTATCCAGCAAAGATGTTTACCGTCGCACTGGCAACGAACACCCGGTCCTCGGCATTGAATATGCCCAGGAAGGCGTCTCGCTGACCGAGCGCTATTTCAGCAAAATGGGGCTGCAGGTGCGCTATTTTATGCCAAAACATAGCGTCGCGCCGTTGGCCTTCTATTTTTCCGGCGATCTGCTCAGCGATTATACCAGCCTGGAGCTGATCGCGACCATCAGCACGATGGAGACGTTTCAGAAAATATACCGACCGGAGATCTACAACGCGAATTCTGCGGCGGGGCAATACTATCAGCCCAATCTCAATCACCTGGATCATTCCGTCACCAAAATTGTTTATGACCGGGAAGAGCGCAGCCTGTTGGCGATAGAGCAGGGTAAATTTACACAACAACATTTTATCAACCCGCACAAGACGTTGCTTGAGCAATGGTCTGCTAACTTCGCGCTTTGCTAAACCAAAATAAAAGGCTACTGATTATGAAAACATGGCTTCCGACATCGACCGCCGGCAGTTTACCGAAACCTTCCTGGCTGGCGCAGCCAGAGACCCTGTGGTCGCCCTGGAAACTGTCCAGCGAAGAATTACTGGCCGGCAAGCGCGACGCCCTGCGTTTGTCCCTCGACGACCAGCTGCGGGCCGGGATCGATATTGTCAGCGACGGCGAGCAAACGCGGCAGCACTTTGTCACCACCTTTATTGAGCACCTCAGCGGCGTTGATTTTGCCAAACGCGAGATCGTGAAAATTCGTAACCGCTATGAGGCCAGTGTTCCAACCGTGGTGGGCGCCGTGGAGCGCCAGAAACCGGTCTTCGTTGAGGACGCGCGCTATCTGCGTCAGCTCACCAGTCAGCCGATTAAATGGGCGCTGCCGGGCCCAATGACCATGATCGACACGCTGTATGACAACCACTATAAAAGCCGGGAAAAGCTGGCCTGGGAGTTCGCCAAAATCCTCAATCAGGAAGCGAAAGAGTTAGAGGCCGCCGGGGTCGATATTATTCAGTTCGATGAGCCGGCCTTCAACGTTTTCTTCGATGAGGTGAACGACTGGGGGATCGCCGCGCTGGAACGAGCCACCGAAGGGCTGAAGTGCGAGACGGCGGTGCATATCTGCTACGGCTACGGCATCAAAGCCAATACCGACTGGAAAAAAACGTTGGGCTCTGAGTGGCGTCAGTATGAGGAGGCCTTCCCACAGCTGCAGAAATCGTCCCTCGATATTATCTCTCTCGAGTGCCACAATTCGCGGGTGCCGATGGATCTGCTGGAACTGATCCGCGGTAAAAAGGTGATGGTCGGAGCCATCGATGTGGCCAGCCATGCTATCGAAACCCCGGAAGAGGTGGCCGCTACCCTGCGCAAGGCGCTGGCGTTCGTCGATGCCGACAAGCTCTATCCGTCCACCAACTGCGGTATGGCGCCGCTGCCGCGCCAGGTTGCGACCGGCAAACTGCACGCCTTAAGCGCCGGCGCCGAGATCGTTCGCCGCGAGCTGGCGGCACAATAAGGCGGGCTGGCCTCCGTGCGCTTCCCCCGGTTAACTTCCTGAGCGGGCCGTTGCCCGCTCAGCGTCAGGTTGCCGCCAGCGGGCGGCAGATCGCCCGCAGGGCCACGGCGCTGCACAACGGAAACAGCGCCAGCAGAAGCCAGGGATAGACCGCCTGCGGCGAGGGGGTAAGCGCCTGGTCCAGCATATGGCCGAGCAGCAAATTCCCGGCTAACACCGCACAACCCCCCGCCGTGGCGAGCGCCCCGTAGTGGGCGCCCAGCGTCGACTCCTCGGCGAAAAGCGGGATCAGGTCCTTGGCTGAGGGCACCAGCAGCATCTGGCCGAGGGTGAGCAGCGTGACAAAGCAGGCCGACGGCAATAATCGCAGCCAGCCTTCGGCGGGCGACGAGGCGGCGAATAACGCCACGCTGACAAAAGAAGCCGACAGCAGCAGAAAGCCCACCGGCAGAATGCGCAGGGCGCCAATACGTCGGGCGAAACGGGCGAGAGGAAGCTGCAGGGTAATAATCAATAGCGAGGCCAGCATAAAAAGCGGCGCCAGATCCTGCTCACGGCCGCCGGCGCGTTGGATCTCCACCGGCAGGGCGAGGTACAGCTGGTTATAGCTCAACAGCCATGAGCTGTAGGCGATAATAAACGCGACAAAGCGCGGCTGACGCAAAGGTGTCCACCACGGCACCCGGCTGCGCGTTTGTGTCCGCTGCCCGTCGGCGGGCAGACAGAAAAAGAGCACCAGCAGCGCCAGAAGAAATAGCCCCGCGCCGGCGAGGGCGATATGTCGAAAGCCGATCCCGCTCAGCAACCCTCCGGCCACCGGGCCGATAACCGCCCCCAGTTCACCGCACACTGCAAACAGCGCAAACCACTCGGCGCGGCTGCGTTTTCCGTTGGCCTGGCTGTGGGTACCGGTCCGCGCCAGCAGAGCCTCGATCGACGGAGAAAACAGCGCTCCGCCGACGCCGGTCAGGCAGGCGCCGAGGATAATAGGCTCCAGCGTTGTGCCGCACGCCAGCAGCAGATAGCCGGCGACGCGAACCACGCAGCCGGCGAGGATGATCGCCTTAGCGCCATAGCGGTCGGCCAGCGTCCCGCCGATGATAAACATGCCCTGCTGGGAGAAGGTGCGCAGCCCGAGGATCAGGCCGATAAGCCCGCCGGAGAGCAGCATCTCGTCGCGCAGGAAGAGGGCAAGGAAAGGGACGACCGCATAAAAGCCAATATTAAAAACGAACTGGCTTCCCAGTAAAACGGGAGGCCAGAGGGTCGCCGCAGGGCGCAGGGAGAAGAGAGGCATATACGCCAAACCTAAACGATGAAATGAATGTGCTTTTTACCGTGGTACGGGGAGATCTCGATTTTGGTTTTCACCCGGAAAACGTCCCACAGCAGCGCTTCGGACAAAATCTCCTCCGGCGTCCCGCTGGCGAGGATCTGCCCCTGCTGCATCACGATCAGCGAATCGCAGAACATCGCGGCATGATTAAGATCGTGAATGGCCACAATGCTGGTCACCGGCAGCTCGCTGATCAACTGCATCAGCTGCATTTGATGGTGAATATCCAGATGGTTGGTGGGTTCATCCAGCAGGATCTCGCTCGGGTTCTGCGCCAGGGCGCGGGCGATATGCACCCGCTGCCGCTCGCCGCCGGAGAGGCTCAGCCATCCCTGGTCGCTTTTCTCCAGCATCGCCACCCGCTGCAGCGCGGCGGTGACCGCCTCGTCATCCTGAGCGCTCCAGTTTGAGAACGGCGAGTGGTGCGGAATACGCCCCAGGCGCACGACGTCGCGCACCCGCATATTGGCCTCGGTCATGCCGTGTTGCTCGACGAACGCCACCCGGCGGGCGAGCTGCTTTTTCGCCATCCTGGCAATGTCCTGGCCGTCGAGGGTGACGCGACCCGCATCCGGGCGGCGCAGGCCCGCGAGAACCCGCAGCAGCGAGGATTTGCCGCAGCCGTTGGGCCCCAGCAGTCCCACCGTTTCGCCGCGCGACACCCGCAGCGAGACCGTGTTGACGATGACCTTTTTGCCTGCCTTCCAGGTGATATTTTCAGCGCAAATACTCATCACTTATTCCTTGAGCGGTAGATAATCACGGCGAAGAAAGGCACCCCAACCAGAGCGGTCACCACCCCGACCGGCAGACTTTGCGGGGCAATCAGCAGGCGCGAGGCAATGTCCGCCAGCACCATCAGGATCGCCCCCGCCAGCGCGCTGGCGATCAGCAACGTCCGGTGCAGCGGGCCAAAGAAGAAGCGCATCACGTGGGGCACCACCAGGCCGACAAAGCCGATCGAGCCGGCCATGCTGACGATGGTGGCGGTGATCACCGCCGCGGTGGTGAAGAGGATCAGGCGCACGCGCGGCACGGCAATGCCCAGCGAAGCGGCGGCATCGTCGCCGAAGGTGAACGCGTCCAGCGCCCGGGCATACCACAGGCAGACCGCCAGGCCCGCGAGAACCACCACCAGGACCAGCTGGAATTCGGGCCAGCGGACGCCGCTGAAGCTGCCCAGCAGCCAGAACATCACATCGCGCGCCTGCTGCGCGCTGGCGGAGGTGCTGATGGTGTAGGCCGTGAGGGCGTTAAATAACTGCGAGGCGGCGACGCCCGCCAGGATGGTGCGCTCATTGCCGCCGCGCGCGCCGTTGGTCAGAAAGGCGACAAAGGCGAAGGCGGCGAAGGCTCCGGCAAACGCCCCGGCGGAGAGGGAGATCGCCCCGGCGCCAAGGCCCAGCACCACGATTGATACCGCGCCGGTGGAGGCCCCGGCGGAGACGCCGAGGACGTAGGGCTCCGCGAGGGCGTTCTTCAGGAGGCTTTGCAGCACGGCGCCGCAGATAGCCAGGCCGGCGCCGCAGCAGGCGGCGACCAGGGCGCGGCTGAGGCGGAAATCCCAGATGACGCTCTCGTAGATCCGATTGAGAGGCACTGCGGTTAAGCCGGTTTTATTGCTGATAGCGTAAAAGACGTTGTGCAGCGGGATGGGCAGTTCGCCAACGCTGACGCCTACCGCTATCACCAGCGCCAGCACGAACACTGCCACGACGCACCAGCCGGTGAGCAGCATGCTGCGGCGCGTCTGAAGCACGGCGACGCTCATCAGTTAAGCCCCATTTTTCTCAGCTGTTCGCCCACCTGTTCCGCGCCGTAGAGGGTGCGGATGGTCGGATTCATCGCCTGGCCGTCCATCACCACGATATGGCCTTTTTTCACTGCCTCCAGCTGGCTGACGGCGGGATCGCTTTTGAGGAATTTGATCTTCTCCTCGGCCTTATCCAGCGCCCAGCGGTTACGATCCAGGCTTGAGACCACGATCACGTCCGGGTTGGCGGCAATGATGCTCTCCCAGCTCACCGTGGGCCATTCGGTCTCGGCGGTAATGGCGTTATGTCCGCCCAGCACGCTGGCGATAAAGCCGGAGGCGCTGTTTTTGCCGCCGACATAGGCATCGGCCGACGGCGAGGCGCTGGAGAACCAGAAGACGAAGGAGAGATCTTTTTTGCTTTTACCGAACTCCAGACGCAGGTCGGCTTCACGTTTTTTGAAATCGGCGATCAGCGCCTGGCCACGATCTTCCACGTTGAAAATGCGGGCAAAATCGCTAATTTCCTGATACAGCCAGGTCATGTCCCACAGCTTCTGCCGGCTGCCGTACATATCGCCGGTAGCCTTTTTGGTGGCGCACATCCCCGGCGACACGTAGCTGTTCACGCCGACGGTCGCGAGATCTTCACGCTTGGCGACTTTGCTTTCCGGCCCCAGCAGCAGCGGCAACTGGGCGGGAACGAAATCGGGATTTTGCGCCAGTACGGATTCCAGGCTCGGGATTTCCACCGTCAGGGTTTTAATCTTCGCGTTTTGCTCAGCCAGCTGCGGTAATACCCTGGTCGGCCAGAAGGCGCTGGCCACCACCTGCTTTTGCAGCCCAAGCAGCAGCAGGATTTCGACCGTATTTTGCCCCAGCGCGACCACGCGCTCCGGCGGCCGGGTGAAGGTCTCCTGATAGCCACAGTTTTCAATCGTCAGGGGGTAGGTTGTTGCCAGCGCGGAACTGACGGCGGTGAACATCAAGCCTAACGCGCAGAGGACCTTCTTCATTAAACGCTATCCTTGTAAACAGGCGAGTGGATGACCAGCAAATGGAAGTAATGCAAATGAAACTCATTATTGAGGCGGGGTTTTATACAATGCCGTATTTACAGTGTCAATGAGTGACTATTTCAGCAGGGAAGGAGTTACCCGCGAGGCGGGTGGCTCAGCGCGCCAGTGGGCCGCGAATATACGCCTGCAACCCTTCGGCGAGGAAATCAAATACTCGCTTACAGGCGGGGCTATGGCGCAGGTCCTCATGCATCACCAGCCAGGTCTCGAGATACAGAGAAAAGTCGGCCGCCAGCACTCGCCGCAGGGGAATGATACCGTCGGCAAGGGGCGCCTGGCAGATGCCGATCCCCGCCCCGGCGCGGATCAGGCTCAGCTGGGCGAGGTCGCTATCGGTGCGCATCGCGAACGCCTCGCGCTGGAAACGGGGGTAGCGCTCAAGCGCCCGGCGAACGAGGGGCGTGGCGCTGTCGAAACCAATCAGCGCGTGGCCGTCAAGCTCCTCAGGCGTAGCGGGCCGACCCCGGCGGGTCAGATAGGCATCGGCGGCATGCAGCCCGAGTTCGATCCTGCCGAGACGCCGCGCGATAAGCTGCTCCTGCTGCGGAGCGACCATCCGCACCGCGATATCCGCCTCCCGGTGAAGCAGATCCTGAAACCGATTGGAGAGCATCAGTTCGATGACAATATTCGGGCAGACCTGCCTGAGCCGGGCAATCAGCGGCGGCAGCACCTCGGCGCCGACCACCTCGCTGGCGGCCACGCGCACCACGCCACGCAGATCGGTTCTGTCGCGACTAAAGTTGGCCGCCGTGCGTGCCAGCGCCCGGGCGGTGTTGGCCATCGCCTCGGCGTGCACCCGCAGCGCCAGCGCCGCGTCGGTCGCCAGCAGGCCGGTCTGCGAACGGGTAAATAAGGCCTGGCCGAGGGCGGCTTCCAGCCCGGCGATATGGCGCCCCGCCGTCGGCTGGGTGATGTTCAAAGTGCGCGATGCGCCCGATAAAGAGCCTTCCTGCAGGACGGCGAGAAAGGTTCGGTACCACTCCCAGGGAATAGAGGTATTCATACAAAAATGTATAGCCGCTCGATGATGATATGCAATTTCATTTGATATGAGCCGCAGGTAGGCTGTCAAGCATCCATTAGCGAACGGGGAAAGACGATGAACAGCAGCGGCAAGGTCCTTATTCTGGGAGCAAGCGGGGGCATCGGCGGGGAAGTGGCCCGCCGGCTGGCGGCGGACAACTGGCAGGTTCGGGCGCTGAAGCGCGGCGCCCAGGTGCGCGGCCCCGAGGAGGGGATGCAGTGGATAGCCGGCGACGCGCTGGATGCCGGGCAGGTGGCGGCGGCGGCTGCCGGTTGCGACGTGATCGTCCATGCGGTCAATCCGCCGGGCTACAGGCACTGGCGGCAGCAGGTACTGCCTATGCTGCGCAACACCCTGCAGGCCGCCGAACAGCAGAGGGCGTTAGTTGTCCTGCCCGGCACTGTCTATAACTATGGACCGGATGCCTTTCCGCTGATTGCGGAAGAGGCCGCACAACAGCCGGTGACCCGCAAAGGCGCCATCCGGGTGGAGATGGAGCAGGCGCTGGAGGATTACGTGCAGCGCGGCGGCCGGGCGTTGATTGTCCGGGCGGGGGATTTTTTTGGGCCGCGCGCCGGGAATAGCTGGTTTTCCCAGGGGCTGATCAAGCCCGGTCAGCTTCCCGGCGTCATTCGCCGCCCGGGGGCGATCGGTGTGGGGCATCAGTGGGCCTGGCTGCCCGACGTCGCCGCCACCATCGCCGCGCTGCTGGCCCGCAGGCATGAGCTTGAGCCGTTTGCCCGCTTCCATATGCAGGGCCACTGGGACCCGGACGGCAGCGAAATGAGCCAGGCGATCCAGCGGGTGGTCGCCCGCTATGGCGGCAGGGCGGTAGTAAAGTCCTTTCCCTGGTGGCTGGTGAAGCTGGCGGCGCCCTTCAACGCCACCCTGCGCGAAATGGTCGAGATGCACTATCTCTGGCGTCTGCCGGTACGCCTGCGCAACGATAAGCTGGTGGCTTTTTTAGGCGCGGAGCCGCATACCCCGCTCGATCGTGCCGTACATATGACGCTGCAAGGCCTGGGCTGTCTGCCCGCCGGCGCGATAAATAATGAGGCGCGTGAGGCGTAACGCGGCGAGAGAGAGGATCAGATCGGGGTGTTATTGTGACTAAATCATAATAACGTCACTCGTTGTCAAACGATAGCGATCGCATTAAGCTAAACGGATGACGAAAAATACCCCCACCCCAGCAAGCCGTGGCCCCCTTGACCACAGCGTTCGCGACCAGATTCTTGACGCGGCCATGGCGCACTTTAGTCGCTATGGCTATGAAAAGACCACGGTCACCGATCTCGCCAAAGCAATAGGCTTTTCCAAAGCCTATATCTATAAGTTTTTCGACTCTAAGCAGGCGATTGGCGAGGCAATCTGCGCCAGCCGGCTGGAGAAGATCATGGTGGCCGTCAGCGAGGCCATCGCCGATGCCCCCTCCGCCAGCGAAAAGCTGCGCCGCCTCTTCCGGGCGCTGACCGAGGCCGGCAGTGAACTGTTTTTCGAGGATCGCAAACTGTACGATATCGCTGCCGTCGCGGCGCGCGATAAATGGCCCTCAACGGAGCAGTACGCCGGTCATCTGCAGCAGCTGATTGGTCAAATTCTTGTCGAAGGCCGCCAGGCGGGCGAGTTCGAGCGCAAAACTCCGCTGGATGAGGCGACCCTGGCGGTCTATATGGTGATGTGTCCTTTCATCAACCCGGTGCAGCTGCAATACAATCTCGACACCGCGCCTACCGCGGCGGTGCTGCTTGCCTCCCTGATCCTGAGAAGTCTCTCCCCCTGATTGGTGACTATTGACTTTATTGGTCACTCGTCTGAGAATGCGCTCACCAACCGGTCTTTTCATTAAGGTGACCCATGCTCAGGCTCAACGCCGTCCATTTTGCCGTCTGCCTCCTGCCGCTGGCCCTCACGGGCTGCGGCGAACCTGCCGACCATGACGATCCCCGCACGCGGCCGCCGCTGGTGCGGGTGGCCACCGTTGAGCGCGCGGAGGCCAGCTCGCGGGCCTTTACCGGCGTGGTGGTGGCTCGTACCCAAAGCGACCTCGGCTTCAGGGTGGCGGGAAAAGTCCTTGAGCGGCTGGTAGAGACCGGGCAGAGCGTCCGGCGCGGTCAACTGCTGTTGCGCCTGGATCCAGCTGATCTTGCCCTGCAGGCGCAGTCCCAACAGCGGGCGGTCGACGCCGCGCGGGCACGAGCCAAAAAGGCGGCTAACGATCTGGCCCGCTATCGCGGCCTGGTGGCCAGCGGCGCCGTCTCGGCGGCGGAGTTCGATCAGTTCAACGCGGCGGCAGAGGCGGCGAGAGCCGACCTCAGCGCGGCCCAGGCGCAGGCAAACGTGGCGCAAAACGCCACCGGCTATGCCGGACTGCTGGCGGACGCTGACGGCGTGGTAGTGGAAACGCTCGCCGAGCCGGGGCAGGTGGTCAGCGCCGGGCAGGTGGTGATCCGCCTGGCGCGAGCGGGGCAGCGCGAAGCCCGGGTGCAGCTTCCGGAGACGCTGCGCCCGGCGGTCGGCAGCGAGGCGCTGGCGACACGCTATGGCAGCGAATCTCAGCCGGTCGCAGCAACCCTGCGCCTGCTTTCGGACGCAGCTGACGCCGCCACCCGTACCTTTGAAGCGCGCTATGTGCTGAACGGGGCGCTGGCGAACGTCCCGCTGGGGTCTACCGTAACCCTGCGCATCGGCAGCGACCACGGGCCAGGCGAGGTGCTGGAGGTGCCCCTGGCGTCGGTCTACGATCCGGGCAACGGCCCTGGCGTCTGGCGCGTTGCCTCCCGCCCGGCCACCGTCTCCTGGCAACCGGTGACGGTGATCGGCCTGAATGATGAAACGGCGCGGGTGACCGGTCCGCTGAAGCCCGGGGAGCCGATCGTCGCTCTGGGCGCCCATCTTCTGCACCAGGGCGAGACGGTGCGGCTGGCGGAACGACGCGAGCATACTGCCGTCGGGAGCCAGCCATGAGCGACGGACGTTTTAATCTCTCCGCGCTGGCCGTCCGCGAGCGGTCGGTGACCCTGTTTTTGATTATCCTTATTTCGGTCGCCGGGCTGGTGGCCTTCTTCGGGCTCGGTCGGGCGGAAGATCCGCCCTTCACGGTCAAGCAAATGACGGTCATCACCGTCTGGCCGGGCGCCACCGCGCAGGAGATGCAGGATCAGGTCGCCGAGCCGCTGGAGAAACGGCTCCAGGAGCTGAAGTGGTACGATCGCACCGAGACCTATACCCGCCCCGGGATGGCGCTAATCACCTTATCGCTGCAGGATCAGACCCCGCCTTCCGAGGTGCCGGAGCAGTTTTATCAGGCGCGCAAGAAGCTGGGCGATGAGGCGAAAAACCTGCCTGCCGGCGTCTCCGGCCCGATGATGAATGACGAATTCGCCGATGTCACCTTTGCCCTTTTTGCGCTGAAAGCGCGGGGAGAGCCGCCCCGGCAGCTGGTGCGTGACGCCGAAACCCTGCGCCAGCAGCTGCTGCATGTTCCCGGGGTGAAAAAAGTGAATATTCTCGGCGAACAGGCGGAGCGCATTTTTCTCGCGTTTTCTCATGACCGTCTCGCCACTCTGGGGCTCTCGCCGGAGGCGATTTTTGCCGCGCTGAACAATCAGAATGTGCTGACCGCGGCCGGGGCTATCGAGACCCGCGGCGGGCAGATCTTTATCCGCCTCGACGGGGCGTTCGACCGCCTGCAGCAGATCCGCGACACGCCGATAATTGCCGGGGGCAGAACGCTGAAGCTCGCCGATGTCGCCACGGTTGAGCGGGGGTATGAAGATCCCGCCACCTTCCTGATCCGCAATCAGGGCGAACCGGCGCTGCTGCTCGGGGTGGTGATGCGCGAGGGCTGGAATGGTCTGGCGCTGGGGAAAGCGCTGGACGCCGAAACGGACAGCATCAATCAGAGCCTGCCGCTCGGCATGTCGTTGGCCAAAGTGACCGATCAGTCGGTGAATATCAGCGCCGCGGTCGATGAGTTCATGATCAAATTTTTTGTCGCTCTGTTGGTGGTGATGGCGGTGTGCTTTGTCAGCATGGGCTGGCGCGTGGGGGTGGTGGTCGCGGCGGCGGTGCCGCTCACCCTGGCCGTGGTGTTTGTGGTGATGGCCGCCACCGGTAAAAACTTCGACCGCATCACCCTCGGGTCGCTGATCCTCGCCCTGGGGCTGCTGGTGGATGATGCCATTATCGCCATTGAAATGATGGTGGTCAAAATGGAGGAGGGGTATGACCGCCTCAAAGCCTCCGCCTATGCCTGGAGCCACACCGCGGCGCCGATGCTGGCCGGCACCCTGGTGACGGCCGTGGGCTTTATGCCTAACGGGTTTGCGCAATCCACCGCCGGGGAGTATGCCAGCAATGTGTTCTGGATCGTCGGTATCGCGCTGATTGCCTCCTGGATTGTGGCGGTGATTTTTACCCCCTGGCTGGGCGTGCACCTGCTGCCGGAGAGGAAGTCCGCGGCGGCGGGCCACGCCGCGCTGTACGACACCCCACGCTATCAGCGCTTTCGCCGGCTGCTGACCCGGGTTATCGCCCGCAAATGGCGCGTGGCCGCCGGGGTGGTGGTGCTGTTTATGGTGGCGTTACTGGGAATGAGCGTGGTGAAAAAGCAGTTTTTCCCCACCTCCGATCGCCCGGAAGTGCTGGTTGAGGTGCAGATGCCTTACGGGTCGTCGATTATCCAGACCAGCGCCGCGACGGCGAATATTGAGCGCTGGCTGCAGCAGCAGCCGGAGGCGAAGATTGTCACCAGCTATATCGGCCAGGGCGCGCCGCGCTTTTACCTGGCGATGGCCCCAGAGTTGCCGGACCCCTCCTTTGCCAAACTGGTGGTATTGACCGACGGTCCGGCCTCTCGCGAGGCGCTTAAGCTGCGGCTGCGGGAGGCGGTGGCCAATGGCCTGGCGCCGCAGGCGCGGGTGCGCGTCACACAGCTGGTTTTTGGTCCTTATTCGCCGTATCCGGTCGCCTGGCGGGTGATGGGGCCCGATCCGCATACCCTGCGCGACATCGCCGATCGGGTGAAATCGGTGCTGCAGGCCAGTCCGCTGATGCGCACCGTCAATAGCGACTGGGGTTCGCGCGTGCCGGTGATGCATTTCAGCCTCAATCAGGACCGGCTGCAGGCGAGTGGGCTCAGCTCCCAGGCCGTCGCCCGGCAGCTGCAGTTCCTGCTGTCAGGGATCCCCATCACCACCGTCCGGGAAGATATTCGCGCCGTGCAGGTCATCGGCCGCGCGGCGGGGGATATCCGTCTGGATCCGGCGAAAATCGCCGATTTCACCCTGGTGGGCAGCGACGGGCAGCGAGTTCCCTTGTCGCAGATCGGTGAAGTCGAGATCAGGATGGAAGAACCCCTGCTCCGTCGTCGCGACCGCACGCCGACCATTACCGTCCGGGGCGATGTCGCGGATAACCTGCAGCCGCCGGATGTCTCCACCGCGCTGATGACGTCGCTGCAGCCCATTATCGACTCCCTGCCGCTGGGGTATCGCATCGAGACGGCGGGGTCAATCGAGGAGTCCGGCAAAGCCACCCGGGCGATGGTGCCGTTATTTCCGATCATGATCGCCCTCACGCTGCTGATCATTATCCTGCAGGTGCGCTCCCTGTCGGCGATGGTCATGGTCTTCCTGACCGCCCCGCTGGGGCTGATTGGCGTGGTGCCGACGCTGCTGCTGTTCAATCAGCCGTTTGGCATCAATGCCCTCGTGGGCCTGATCGCCCTGTCGGGGATCCTGATGCGAAATACGCTGATCCTGATTGGTCAAATCCACCATAACCAGCAGGCGGGGCTCGATCCGTTCCACGCGGTGGTGGAGGCGACGGTGCAGCGAGCCCGTCCGGTTCTGCTGACCGCGCTGGCGGCGATCCTGGCGTTCATTCCGCTGACGCATTCGGTTTTCTGGGGGACGCTCGCCTATACGCTGATTGGCGGGACGCTGGGGGGAACCATCATGACCCTTATCTTCCTGCCGGCCATGTATGCGATCTGGTTCCGCATCCGCCCGGAGCGCCCGGCTGACGAAGCGCAACGGCCGGCGCTGGACCCTCAGGGGTAATTTCGGTTGCCGGGCCAAGGCACGCGGTCAGGCCCGGCCCCGGGCTGCGTCAGGCAGATAAGTATACCGGGACCGCACGGCTGCGCTGTTGATCTTTTTCCAGCCGGTCGAGGCAATCGAGGCTGATGGCCGAGGGGGAGGTGGCGCCGGTGAGGGTCATGGTGACCTTCATATCCTCGGCAAATAAGCGCAGCAGGTGCGCCACGCCCGCTTCGCCCGCGGCGGCCAGGGCATAAATATAGGCCCGACCAAGCAGGACCCCCTTCGCGCCGAGGGCGAGCAGGCGAATAACGTCCACGCCGGAGCGCACTCCGGAGTCGGCAAGGACCGTCAGATCGTCGCCGACCGCCTCCGCCACCCGCGGCAGCGCCCGGGCGGTGGGGATGGCGCCATCGAGCTGTCTGCCGCCGTGATTGGAGACCACAATGCCGTCGGCGCCCAGCCGCACGGCATTGCGCGCATCCTCGGCATCAAGGATCCCTTTGATGATCAGCTTTCCTGGCCAGCTGTCGCGGATCCACTCCAGATCGTGCCAGGCGATGGACGGGTCGAAGTTGTTGCTGATAAACCCCATATAGTCGTCCATGGTCATTTTGTGGCCGGTATAGGCTTCGATATTACCGAACGACAGAGGCCTGCCCGCCAGGCCGACGTTCATTGCCCAGCGCGGGTGGGTGCAGGCCTGAAGATACTGTCGCAAGGTGGCGTGCGGCCCGGACATTCCTGAGCGGTTGTCCCGATACCGTGAGCCGGGGATCGGCATATCGACAGTGAATACCAGGGTTTTCATGCCGGCGGCCCAGGCGCGCTCCAGCGCGTTACGCATGTAGCCGCGATCTTTCAGGACGTACAGCTGGGACCAGAGCGCGCCGCTGGCGTGGCTCGCCACCTCCTCAATGGAGCAGACCGACACGGTGGACAGCGTGTAAGGGATCCCGGCGCGGGAGGCGGCGCGGGCCGCCTGGACTTCGCCGCGGCGGGCATACATGCCGGTGGCGCCGACCGGCCCCAGCGCCACGGGCATCGCCCATGGGGCATCAAGGATGGTGGTGGCCAGCGTCGGTTCACCCGCCCCGCACAGCACGCGCTGGCGAAGGGCGACCGAGGCGAGCTCGGCGGCATTGGCGTTCATGGTATTTTCTGCCACCGCGCCACCGTCAATATAGTCAAAAAGGAAACGGGGCAGACGGCGACGAGCGGCTTCGCGATAATCGCTGGGGGCTGAAACAATCATAATTATATCCTTACGTCTTTTAACCTAAGTGGATGTTCTGCAGGCAAAAAAACTATAGGCTTCTTAAAATCGTTGGGGAAATGAAATATTAGCATCTCAGCCATTCCCTAATGGAATAATCTTGATTTGTCGCTTAAAGGGTTATTTCTTTTTTTTACCCTTCGGCGTTCGCGTTATTTTTTACGCCAGGCAGGGTGCGCAATAAACCCACCCTTCGTCATCGCCATGTAGGGGAAGAGAGGTGTCTTGCAGGATACGGTCCAGAAACCATTAAAAGGCTCAATAGATAATGTCGGTTTTCTGCTATCGACTCGTAACGAGAAATCTTAATAGCTCAGAGTAACCACCACCGTGTCGGTATAGGTTCCTGCCGCAGGCCAGTTTTGCGCAGGAATATTACCGTAAACCGTGAGTAACTGATCGTTACCGGTGGTTGATGTCTGGTTCTGCACCCTGTCGCTGTCATTCCAGGGTGTCGTATGGCCCGCATCCTGATAAAGATTGTAGCTGACGCAACTGGAACCCTGGCACACCTGTCTGCTTGTGCCGTTATTATGCATACCTTCACCAAGCGCGACGGTAAAATTAGTATTCACCGGGCATCGGATGGCGATATTAGCGGTGGCATCACCACGTAACTGACTGCTGGTAGCCGGGCTTTTGCTCCCAAAATCAAGTGGATCCACACTGACCAGTTCACAGCCATTTTTGACGGTCGCCTGGGCCTCAATGCTTGATGACAGAATGGTACCGCTCATGGTTGAGCAGGATGGCAGAGCATTGTTATCGGCGTTATCGCTGTACTTTACCGTTGCAGGTGTGCCGGCGTCGTAATAGTCGCCGGCCTGAAGTCCGCTTTGTCCAGACGGTATTTTAGCAACCAGGTTGATGTAAAACGTGTAGTTGGTTTGCCCGCCATCCAGAAAGATGTTCCGTTCAGCAAACGCACCACTGTTTGCGCCAATATCGGTACTCAGATCGTCAGCTGAGTAGACGAGATAAGACAGCGGGGCCCCTGATGGCACCGTATTCATCTGGGGGGGGGCGGTATTCGTCAGATTCATACACAGGCGTACATACCTCGGTGTTGAATCGTAATTATTACACTGGAATTCGTGCGCCTGGTTGGTCTGAGCCATCTCTCCCGCTGTTACCGTACCGAAACTAAATTTCGCCGGGCTTATGGACCGACACTCTGCGGCATAAGCGCGGGGGGAATAGTGAGATACCAGCAAGAATCCCGCACAGGCAAACAGAATGACACGCACTACTGGCATAGAACTTTCCTTTTGATAATAGTCTGACTGCCGACAGCCTCGGGTAAACGGATCTGGCACTGTCCGCTGTCCCAGCTCACAATGGCTTTCCCCTTTTGCGGTGGATCTTCCAGATAGATATTGCCGTCATAACCGACAATCGTCTCGGTTGTTCCCCGGCGCGGCGTATGGCTCTCGCTATCCTTGATCTGTACCTGGGCCGAGAAGGGCACCGGTTTGCCCTGGGCATCATGGGCCAGCAGCAGTATCGCCTTCGTCTGATATACCTCAAAGGTTGTCAACGCCCCCCCTTTTCTGCGGGGGATGGCAATCTGACTGGTGTAAGGAGCCCGGTAATCCGGCGGCAGATTTAAAGCATCTATATCAACATTGTTCTTTTGATACGCGAGCAGGTTGGTCAGGAACAACCGACCATTACTGTCTGTTTTACCCACCAGTCTGTGTTCCAGGCGGACAGGAATATCTGCCACCCCTTCGGTATCTACCATCAGGAAAGCCTCGCCAAGATCGCGGGTCGCATAAAGCCCACCCATAAACAGGCCTACCGCACCGGACATTGATGCGTAGTAGTCAGTCTCCTGACCGTAATTATTGATGCCAGCTTCCATATCGCTCCAGGTATTCCTGCGCTGAACGCTGGCATGCTGGTTATCATTTTGCCCATTACGCACAGAAGCATTCCATCCCCATCCCGGACGGTTTGACTCCAGGCTACGGCTGAGGCTGACCTGCTCGCTATTGCTGTGATTATCATGGTTATGCTGCAGCGTCAGATAATCCCGACTGGTAAACAAAGGAATGGTGAGATTGACGTAAAAGGTTTTATCACGCTCTTCTTCCAGTGACTGGGTAAAACTTGTGGCTAAGATCACGCGTTCTGAAAATGACTTTGACCATGAAACGCCCACATAGCGGGAGCGCTGATCGGTATATTGCTGGTTGATCCAGCTTGCGCCGAGCGTGCCAAGGGAAGGAAATGCCCAGCTGAGAAAGGCGCTGTCTTGCCGCGTGGCCAGTGTCGTATCCGCCAGAGCAGTAATATCGCGAAAAGTTCTCTCCCGCTGGGTATGATTGAGTGAAACATTGAAATAACGATCGTTCCATTGCCATCCTGCTCCCCACTGCAGCCCGTCATCATTCCGATAGCGTCCCCAGGAAAGGTCGAGATGAACCAGACCCAGCGTCGGGGATAACAAATAATTAGCGCCGGCGCCGAGATTATTCAGATTAGCGCCCTGTTCAGTATGTGATTCGAAGGTAAGCTGGTTCGTAGCGCCATACCGCCAGTCGCCGACGCCAATAAATTCAGTGTCATAACTGAATGAACGGACGCTGTAGTCTTTTCTCACCCAACCGGCGTTTAATCCCCACGTATGCAATCCCTGAGTCAGCAGGCGGTTGGTTCCGTAAAGTGCAAGGTCCACCACACGTTGCTGGCCGTTGATATCGGTAATAACCACCTGCGCGCTTCCATTGCCGGAGAGAACCGGCGCAGTATTCAACGTAAACTGACCGGGCGTAACCTGCTGAGAGGATGTTCTAATCCCCTGAATATACAGATCCACCGTTGACGGCATGGTAACGGAGTCGGTTAAAATATCTCGAGTGGAAGTATTGACGCTGGGCTGCAGGGTATAGTTGCGAGTCAGGCTAATGCCACCGAACCGCACGCTGTTAGACCAGGTCTGGCTGGCCGTGTAATTATCCCCGACGGTCAGGCTGAGTAATTTATCAATATTTTCCCAGGTCCAGCTGGTCATTAATCGTGTTGTGCCGGTGTCCTCTCCGGAATAGCTTTGGCTGGCAAAGCGACTGTTGAATGAACTGGAAAAGTGGCCCGGACTCAGACCAAACGTACGAAATTCTGAATACGCCGTCAGGTATTGATTGTCGCTATTATGGCTGGCGAAAAGATTATAATTAAGCGCCACACCGCTGACCTCTCTGGACAGCTGATCTTCATGGATAAATTGTGCATCCTGACGCGCGCTGAGGTGCTGAAAGCCGGTCAAACGAGTGCTGTCGGCAGTGATGAGCAGGGCCTGGTTTAAATCATCATAGCGGTAACTTAGCCCATGTTTTTGCTGGAGTTCAATATATTCTCCCGAAACAGGAAGATCGTCGGTCCGTATAGGTATGCCTTGCGCATCGGATGCCATAATGCTCAGACGTTCTCCCTGTTTTTTTACCGGGATCAGGCCAGTAACAGGTGAACCATTCACACTGATCGTGAGGTACAGCAACCCCTCGTCTGTAGATGCTCCGCAGACAAGGGGGGAAAACAGCAGCGCGGAAAAGAAGAAG
This sequence comes from Klebsiella sp. M041, assembly GCF_059759695.1. Classification (NCBI taxonomy): domain Bacteria; kingdom Pseudomonadati; phylum Pseudomonadota; class Gammaproteobacteria; order Enterobacterales; family Enterobacteriaceae; genus Klebsiella; species Klebsiella sp. M041. The sequence continues at coordinate 36,266 of NZ_JCAXWU010000015.1, read as the reverse complement.
TTACCGTGTAAGGTTAATTGTTTTATTAGTCTCATTATCATTTATAGTCACGGATAAAGACGTCCCTTTATTCATCCCTTTAGGCAGGAACCACGACATTTCACTTCCGGGGAGAACATATCCCATTAGTCCTGGATTAATGACAAGTTTTTTTTCTGCTGATATCAGGGAAACATTACTTAATTTGATATGCTGAGCATTGGTGTTTTTTATGAACAGACGCGGTGTCGCCCCACTGGTATCTAATGATGCACGAATTTTGCTGATGTCAGTTTTTGTCTCCGAACATGACAAAAAGACCGGTATGGAGTAACGCAGCAAAAATTTTACCTGACTGGTTGAAGTATTTGATTTAGTGTCAGGTAATTCATCGACAATTAAACGATAAGCCTGTTCATGCCCCTTGCTGTTGCCAGGTATAATGAGTCTGACAAGTTGTTGCTTACCTGCAGGAATAGCGGCAATAGGGGGGCTGCTGATTATGTCCTGGGTCGGGGTAAGTACATCATTATTGTTTTTTTGCTGCCAGAGATAGAGGCGCATCTGGGTACCAATTGGCGCAGGACCGGTATTTTTGATATATATCGGCCGCGCCGCTTGACCCTGGCAGAAGTTCACGGTGACGGGGTACATCTGTAAACTTGCGGCATATGAAAATACACTCAACGAGCAACCAAAAAAAACGGAAAATGAAGATAAAAAACCAAATTTCATATGCGCAGCCTGAGTCTTAGTAAGTAACTTGCAAAGTAACGGTATCGGTATACGTGCCTGCAGCAACATTACTTAGCGCCGCGTTTCGTATTTTCCCGTAGATTGGAATGACCTGAGCGGCACCCGTTCCGGTTGAAGCAGAGGCGCTAACCTCAGAATCTGAAGGGAGCTGTTGGGCCAGAGGTTGTGAACCGGCATTATCCAGGTAGAGCACATACGCTGCAGTATTGGTACCCGCGGTGCCAGAAGCATTTGTTAATTCATAGGTATGTGCGCTGTCAGAGGTCAAAATATAGGGGGTGCCAGCAGTACAGGTGACGGAGGCATTGGTCTGGCCTTCAATGTTGGTATCGCCGATAGCATGCGTACCAAAATCGAGGGGATCAACGGCAAGAATACAGGATGATTCTACTGTCAGGGTAACATCAAGGTTTGCCGTAGCGGTGGTGGCCGCATTAGCAAAAGCACTGCATAATAATCCCGCCGAGCCTAACGCAAAGACAACAAGACTTTTACGATTCATATCGACCTCATAGCATTAACATGTGATGAAATAATTTTTTAATAAACCATTGAAATACCCACATATGAAAAGTGGCCAATTCACTAAAAGGGCACCAGATGCCTCCATGATAAACGCCGCGGACGAAGCAAAGCGTTGTTTTCATCCTCAGAACCCTACATTCAGTACCTGGATAAATTGCTCACGAGGTATAATATTGCACAACTTCGTTACATTGCCACAACATTTGAAAAAAAACTATCATGTTTTTTTGTAATTATATTAATATGATATAATTTGCATTGCTAACTATCATGATGGGCTCCTCCTCTGAGTAGTGTTTTCGCTCGTTCATCATGGTGTTAGGTGATGTCACAGGTAGTGCAATTGTTCGCAGAAAATAGAAGACGATGCCATTATGGCCTTACTATTAGTCATAAGCATTGCGCTATGCCTGGAAAACGACGCCACCAAGTGTTTGAAGGGCTCAGGCGTAAATCTAATCTAGAAAAAATGGTGTTAATTATGGTTAATCACCCCAAAATATTCTTTTTGTGGTTGCTTTGGGGTATGTGTTTTTTTGGAATGAAAAGTAATTATGGTATTTATAGGCGTCTTTCTTTTATTTCTAAAAAGCACTTGTTGCGATATTGTGTAATATTAATGATGCCCCTGTGGAATATGAGTTTTTTGGGGCATTATCAGGGATAATAAAATAGGATGCAAAATGATATATGATTGGTTTGAAAAGTCCCCCATCCTGCGTGGGCGCGCCAGTATAAGACGTTTTACAAAACATAGACGCAAACCTGACGAGAGCGCATGGTGGCCGGGAAAAGCGCGCAGAAATAATTCCTCCTCGTCCACCACCGGCGGCGATCATCCCCTGCAGCATCTACCCGGTGTACCCGGCCATGCGAGACATATCGGCCGTCTTCGCCTCCACGCCTTCGTCAGGACACCATTTTCGGGCGGCATGAAGGACCGCCTGCGTTTTAAGCCTGTTAATTATGCATTAGCGTTACCTCTTTATAATCATCAGGTTATTTGATATCGCCCGAATGGCGATGTTGTTCGCATGTTTTCCGGCATATGCCAATCAGGTAAATATGAAATGGAGCAGTGGCTATCTTTTGCTAGCCTTTCTGAGGAGGACAGACGGAGCGACACCATGAAAGATAAAGATGAACAAACGGCATTGATTGGCATGGCTATCGGCGCGGCGGTCATTAGCTTAGTGGCGACCCAAAAGCAGATTAATCAGGGGAGTATCGTGGATGAGCTGGTGCGGCTGGGCAGACAGAAGGGAGATGGGGTGGAGGATGAGGTCTTTGTCCAGGCCGCCCGCCTGGTGAGAAAAGGGACCTAGCCAACCGATAGCCTTCCTGACTACCCGTTTCATCGCGGTTTACATCCCCCCCGATCGCGGCCACGTCTCCGCCAGGCCGCGACCGCCCCTGCCGAAAGCGTCGCGCCTTGACGCTTTCTTCTCACGCTTTCTCATTCCGCAGGCCAGCGCCTGTTCAGCGCGCATGGCCGCTTAGTGACGCCGTCACTTTTTCCGTCTCTGCGCCAGGTTGAATCAGGAAGGTGGTCTGCTGCTATCGCATAAATCGGTATTTTCGATACATCTTTGCCATTGCGTGCGGTAACAGAACAATATCAGAATAACATATTATAAATCATATGATTAGGTTCCACTTGCGTACCCTGATAATCCCCGGGCAAGGGTCTATGCTTATAAAAAGCGCTAAATGAGGCAATACCCCTGCTGCAGAAGGGTTGAAGTGATAATCATTATCACTAACATGGCGGTATGCCTTGATGGCGCCAACCTGGAGGTCTATCGATGGAAGTACAAGCAGGAACCTTTAATCCCGCCGATTTCAGCTGGCAGGGACTGACCATGACGCCGGCCGCTGCCGCGCATATTCGCGATCTGATGCGTAAGCAGCCGGACAAAAAGGGGCTACGGCTGGGTATCAAAACCAGCGGCTGCGCCGGTTTTGGCTATGTGCTCGAAATGATTACCGAGCCGGCGCCCGACGAACTGCTCTTTGAATCTGACGGGGCGAAGCTGTTTGCGCCGCTGCAGGCGATGCCGTTCATTGACGGCACGGAGCTGGATTACGTCCGGGAAGGTTTAAATGAAATCTTTAAATTTCATAACCCGAAAGCGCAGCACGAGTGCGGCTGCGGCGAAAGTTTTGGGGTGCAGGCGGAGTAACTATGTCGCGTAATACTGAAGCAACAGACGATGTCAAAACCTGGACCGGCGGCCCGCTCAATTATAAAGAGGGCTTTTTCACTCGCCTGCAGACCGATGAGCTGGCCAAAGGCATTAATGAAGAGGTGGTTCGCGCCATCTCCGCCCGTCGCAATGAGCCGCAGTGGATGCTGGAGTTCCGGCTCAATGCCTACCGGGCGTGGCTGGAGATGGAAGAGCCGCACTGGCTGAAGGCGCATTACGATAAGCTGAATTATCAGGATTACAGCTACTATTCCGCCCCCTCCTGCGGCAACTGCGATGAGACCTGCGCCTCCGAGCCCGGCGCGGTGCAGCAGACCGGGGCCAACACCTTCCTGACCAGCGAGGTGGAAGAAGCCTTTAACCAGCTGGGCGTGCCGGTGCGCGAAGGGCGCGAGGTGGCGGTGGACGCGATATTCGACTCGGTGTCGGTGGCGACCACCTACCGTGAAAAGCTGGCGGAGCAGGGGATCATCTTCTGCTCTTTCGGCGAGGCGATCCACGACCATCCGGAACTGGTGAAAAAGTATCTGGGGACCGTGGTGCCGGGCAATGACAACTTCTTTGCCGCGCTGAACGCCGCGGTGGCTTCGGATGGCACCTTTATCTATGTGCCGAAGGGCGTCCGCTGTCCGATGGAGCTGTCGACCTATTTCCGCATCAACGCCGAAAAGACCGGCCAGTTTGAACGCACCATTCTGGTGGCCGATGAAGGCAGCTACGTCAGCTACATTGAGGGCTGCTCGGCGCCGGTGCGCGACAGCTATCAACTGCACGCCGCGGTGGTGGAAGTCATCATCCATAAAGACGCGGAAGTGAAATACTCCACGGTGCAGAACTGGTTCCCGGGGGATAACAACACCGGCGGGATCCTCAACTTTGTCACCAAGCGCGCCCTGTGCGAAGGGGAGAACAGCAAAATGTCATGGACCCAGTCGGAAACCGGCTCGGCCATCACCTGGAAATACCCCAGCTGCATCCTGCGCGGCGATAACTCGATCGGCGAATTCTTTTCGGTGGCGCTGACCAGCGGTCATCAGCAGGCGGACACCGGCACCAAAATGATCCATATCGGCAAGAACACCCGCTCGACCATCATCTCGAAAGGGATCTCCGCCGGACACAGCCAGAACAGCTATCGCGGGCTGGTCAAAATCATGCCGACCGCGACCAACGCCCGCAACTTCACCCAGTGCGATTCGATGCTGATCGGCCCGGACTGCGGGGCGCATACCTTCCCGTATGTGGAATGTCGCAACAACAGCGCCCAGCTGGAGCACGAAGCGACCACCTCGCGGATCGGTGAGGACCAGCTGTTCTACTGCCTGCAGCGCGGGATCAGCGAAGACGATGCCATCTCGATGATCGTCAACGGCTTCTGTAAAGACGTCTTCTCCGAACTGCCGCTGGAGTTCGCCGTCGAAGCGCAAAAATTGCTGGCCATTAGCCTTGAGCATAGCGTCGGCTGATAATTAAGGAAAAAAGATGTTAAGTATTCAAGATTTACACGTCGCCGTCGAAGATAAAGCGATCCTGCGCGGGCTGAACCTTGAGGTGCGTCCGGGGGAGGTCCACGCCATTATGGGGCCGAACGGCTCGGGGAAAAGCACGCTTTCGGCCACCCTGGCCGGGCGCGAAGATTACGAGGTCACCGGCGGCAGCGTCGAATTTAAGGGCAAAAACCTGCTGGAGCTCGCCCCGGAAGATCGCGCCGGGGAAGGCATCTTTATGGCCTTCCAGTATCCGGTGGAGATCCCCGGCGTCAGCAACCAGTTCTTCCTGCAGACCGCGCTGAATGCCGTGCGCAGCTATCGCGGCCAGGAGCCGCTGGATCGCTTCGACTTTCAGGATTTAATTGAAGAGAAAATCAGGTTGCTGCAGATGCCGGAAGATCTGCTGACCCGTTCGGTGAACGTGGGTTTCTCCGGCGGCGAAAAAAAGCGCAACGACATTCTGCAGATGGCGGTGCTTGAGCCGGAGTTGTGCATTCTCGATGAATCGGATTCCGGGCTCGACATCGATGCCCTGAAAATCGTCTCCCAGGGCGTGAACGCGCTGCGCGACGGCAAACGCGCCTTCATCATCGTCACTCACTATCAGCGCATCCTTGACTATATCAAGCCGGACTATGTCCATGTGCTGTATCAGGGGCGGATTGTGAAGTCGGGGGATTTCACTCTCGTCAAACAGCTGGAGGAGCAGGGCTATGGCTGGCTTACCGAACAGCAGTAATGCGCTGCAGCAGTGGCACCATCTGTTTGAAGCGCAGGGCGACCAGCGTACGCCGGAGGCCAGCCAGCATCTGCAGCAGCTGTTGCGCCTGGGTCTGCCGACGCGCAAGCAGGAGGACTGGAAATACACCCCACTGGACGCGCTGATTAACGGCCGCTTCGTCGCCGATGAGGGAGCGTCGGTCAGCGCCGAGCAGCGTGACGCGCTGGCGCTGCCGCTGGACGCCTGGCGACTGGTGTTTATCGACGGTCGCTATCATCCTGAGCTGAGCGACGATCTCGCCGCCAGTGGCATGGAGGTCAGTGTCGATAACCAGCGCCAGCATCTGCCGGATGCCCTCCAGCCGGAGGTGTTTCTCCATCTGACCGAAAGCCTGGCGCAGACGGTGACCCGCCTTCGCGTGCCGCGCAACCGCCGCCTGGATAAGCCGCTGCTGCTGATGCATATCACCCGCGGCCTGGCCGGCGATGCGCTGAATACCGCCCACTATCGTCACCATCTGGCGCTGGAGAGCGGGGCGGAGGCGACGATTGTCGAGCACTATCTTAGCCTTGATGAGCAACCGCACTTCACCGGCGGGCGGCTGACCATGACGGTGGCGGACAACGCGCGCCTGCAGCACATCAAGCTGGCGTTCGAGAACGCGTACAGCTACCACTTCGCCCATAACGACCTGCTGCTGGGCCGCGACGCCTCGGCTTTCAGCAGCAGTTTCCTGCTCGGCGGTCAGGTGCTGCGTCATCACACCAGCACGCGTCTGGGCGGCGAAAACAGCGACCTGCGTCTTAACTCGCTGGCGATGCCGGTGAAAAATGAGGTCTGCGACAGCCGCACCTGGCTGGACCACCAGGTGGGGTACTGCACCAGCCGCCAGCTGCACAAAACCATTGTCAGCGATAAGGGCCGGGCGGTGTTTAACGGGCTGATCAACGTCGCGCCGCATGCGCTGAAAACCGACGGCCAGATGACCAACAACAATCTGCTGCTCGGGCGGCTGGCGGAGGTCGACACCAAACCGCAGCTGGAGATTTACGCCGATGACGTGAAATGCAGCCACGGGGCGACGGTAGGGCGCATTGACGAAGAACAGCTGTTCTATCTGCGCTCGCGCGGGATTGAACAGCAGGCGGCGCAGCAGATGATCCTCTACGCCTTCGCCGCCGAGCTTACCGAAGCTATCCACAGCGACGCGCTCAGAGAGCAGGTGCTGGCGCGGATTGGAGAGCGTTTGCCGGGAGGCACAGCATGACATTTTCAGTAGAACGGGTTCGCGCCGATTTTCCGGTACTGAGCCGGGAGGTCAACGGCCAGCCGCTGGTCTATCTTGACAGCGCCGCCAGCGCCCAGAAACCGGAGGCGGTGATTGGCGCCGAAGCGGAATTCTATCGCCACGGCTACGCGGCGGTGCATCGTGGGATCCATACCCTCAGCGCGGAAGCCACCGCGCGGATGGAGGCGGTGCGCCAGCAGGCGGCCATCTTCCTTAACGCCGGCTCGGCGGAGGAGCTGGTATTCGTGCGCGGCACCACCGAGGGCATTAACCTGGTGGCCAACAGCTGGGGAAATGCCAACGTCGGCGCCGGGGATAACATCATCATCAGCGAGATGGAGCACCACGCCAACATCGTACCGTGGCAGATGCTCTGCGCCAGGGTAGGGGCTGAGCTGCGGGTGATCCCCCTCAACCCGGACGGCACCCTGCAACTGGACGTGGTTCCCGGGCTGTTTGACCAGCGAACCCGCCTGCTGGCGATAACCGAAGTCTCCAACGTGCTGGGGACGGAAAACCCGCTGTCGGCGCTGATTGCCCTTGCGCATCAGCATGGCGCGAAAGTGCTGGTGGACGGCGCCCAGGCGGTGATGCACCACCCGGTGGACGTTCAGGCGCTGGGCTGCGATTTTTATGTCTTCTCTGCCCATAAACTGTACGGCCCGACCGGGATCGGCGTGCTCTACGCCCGGGCCGAGCTGCTGCAGACAATGGCGCCATGGGAAGGGGGCGGGTCGATGATCGCCACCGTCAGCCTGACGGAGGGCACCACCTGGAACCAGGCGCCCTGGCGCTTTGAGGCCGGCACGCCGAATACCGGGGGGATCATTGGCCTCGGCGCGGCGCTGAGCTACGTCAGCCAGCTGGGACTGACCCAGATCGCCGAATACGAGCAGACGCTGATGCGCTACGCGCTGGAGGCCCTGCGCGCGGTGCCGGATCTGATCCTCTACGGTCCGGCGCAGCGTAAAGGGGTGATTGCCTTTAACCTCGGCCAGCATCATGCCTATGACGTCGGCAGCTTCCTCGATAACTACGGGATCGCCGTGCGGACCGGGCATCACTGCGCCATGCCGCTGATGGCCCGCTATCAGGTACCGGCCATGTGTCGGGCGTCGCTGGCGATGTACAATACCACGGAAGAGGTGGACCGCCTGGTGGCCGGCCTCCAGCGGATCCACAAACTATTAGGGTAAAGGACGTGACGATGGCGGCATTACCGGACAAAGACAAACTGTTGCGCAATTTTAGCCGTTGCGCCAACTGGGAAGAGAAGTATCTCTATATCATTGAGCTGGGCCAGCGGCTGCCGCCGCTGAGCGCCGAGGAGCACAGCCCGCAGAACATTATTCAGGGCTGTCAAAGCCAGGTGTGGATCGTGATGGCGCAGGATCCTTCCGGCGTTGTCACCCTGCGCGGCGACAGCGATGCGGCGATTGTCAAAGGGCTGATTGCGGTGGTGTTTATCCTTTATGACCGGATGACCGCCCAGGACATCACCGAGTTTGACGTCCGCCCGTGGTTTGAAAAAATGGCCCTCACCCAGCATCTTACCCCCTCCCGCTCGCAGGGCCTCGAAGCCATGATCCGCGCGATACGCGCGAAAGCCGCAAATATTAGCTAGAATAAACAGGTAGATTTCATTCTGTTACGTCCGGCAGGGCGCTGACCCTGCCGCCGTTCAGTCTCCTGGCGTTTTATCAGCGAAAGAAGGAATCTCAGTATGAAACGCAAAACGATGATCGCTTTAGCCCTTCTCAGCGCCCTTGGCGCCTCACCGGCCGCCTGGGCCGTCGATTACCCGCTGCCTCCGGCCAACAGCCGGCTGATTGGCCAGAACCAGTACTGGACGGTTCAGGAGAGCGATCGCAACCTGCAGGCGATTGCCCGCCATTTCGATACCGCGGCGATGCTGATCCTTGAAGCCAACGATACCATCGCGCCGGTGCAGCCGAAGCCCGGGACCCAGGTGCTGATCCCTTCTCAGATGCTGCTGCCCGACGTGCCGCGGGAGGGGATTGTCGTCAACCTCGCGGAGCTGCGGCTGTACTACTTCCCGCCGGGAGAGAATCAGGTCCAGGTTTATCCCCTGGGCATCGGCCAGTTAGGGCTGGAAACGCCGGAGATGACCACCCGCGTCGGGCAGAAGATCCCTAACCCGACCTGGACACCCACCGCCGGCATCCGCGCGCGCTCGCTGGAGAAAGGGGTGACGCTCCCGGCGGTGGTGCCGGCCGGGCCGAATAACCCGCTGGGCCGCTATGCGCTGCGTCTGGCCTACGGTAACGGCGAATATCTCATCCACGGGACTAACGCGCCGGACAGCGTTGGGCTGCGCGTCAGCTCGGGCTGTATGCGGATGAACGCCGATGACATCAAGGCGCTGTTCAGTCAGGTGAAAACCGGGACGCCGGTGCGGATCATCAATCAGCCGGTGAAGTTTGCCGTCGAGCCGGATGGTAAACGTTATGTAGAGGTCCACAGGCCGCTGTCGCAAACGGAAGGGGAAAACACCCGGACCATCGCTTACACGCTGCCAGCGGCGTTTCACGCATTCGCAGAGGATAAAGCGGTGGATGACCTGCAGCTGAAAAAAGCGATGTCGAGAAGGGCGGGCTATCCGGTGGTGGTATCGACGGGGGCGGGTAGCGCGGCGACGTCGCTGTCGGCGCAGAACAGTTCGTCTGACAACGGCCTGCTCACCCAGTAGCCCTCAGCGCGAGGGAAAAAAAAATGGCGCACAGAGTGCGCCATTTTTATTACCAGAACTCTTACTTACGGTAAGAGTGAGCCTGGTTGTCCAGACGCTGGTTAGCGCGAGCTGCGTCGTCTTTAGCAGCCTGAACGTCGGAACGCATTGCGTTCACGTCGTTGCTCAGCTGGTCAACTTTAGCGTTCAGAGTCTGAACGTCAGAAGACAGCTGATCGATTTTAGCATTGCTGGAGCAACCAGCCAGCAGAGTAGAACCCAGGATTACCGCGCCCAGTACCAGTTTAGTACGATTCATTATTAATACCCTCTAGATTGAGTTAATCTCCATGTAGCGTTACAAGTATTACACAAACTTTTTTGGGATGAGAATATTTTTTTTACCTGAACGCACTTATTTTTGATCGTTCGCTCAAAGAAGCATCGAATTGGTCAAAATCGCTGAAAAAGGCGAGTGAAAACAGCGCGCTTCCATCGGATTCATCTTAGATAATCTCTTATTAAATAGTAAATTCCGATTTGCATTTTTAATAGGAAGAGCTAGTCGATGAATAAAAAAAAGCGCCCCGAGAGGCGCTTTATTAAAAAAAAACCAATTAACCTGTAAATTATTACAGCACGTGCACGGAAGCGGTATTAGTGGTGCCGCTCGGGACTAATGCGCCAGAGACCATCACCACCACGTCGCCTTTGCGCGCGAGGCCGCTCTTCAGCGCCAGATCTTTACCCAGGTGATAGAAATCATCCGTAGAGGCAATCTCTTCCACCAGCTGCGGCACAACGCCCTTGCTCAGCACCAGCTGGCGAGCAGTGGTTTCGTTGGTGGTCAGCGCCAGGATGGTGGCATCCGGGAAGTATTTACGCACAGCGCGTGCGGATTTACCGCCCTGGGTGGCGACCACGATCAGCGGCGCTTCCAGTTTCTCAGCGGTTTCTACCGCGCCGCGGCACACCGCTTCGGTGATGCGCAGTTTACGGTTGTCGTTGTTGAAATCCAGACGGCTGGTCATGACGCGGTCGGTACGTTCGCAGATGGTCGCCATGATGGTGACCGCTTCCAGCGGGTATTTACCTTTCGCCGATTCGCCGGACAGCATTACCGCATCGGTGCCGTCGAGGATGGCGTTGGCCACGTCGCCGGCTTCAGCGCGGGTCGGACGTGGGTTTTTGATCATGGAGTCCAGCATCTGGGTCGCGGTGATAACCACTTTGCGCGCGCGGATACATTTTTCGATGATCATTTTCTGCGCGAAGATAACTTCTTCAACCGGGATCTCAACGCCCATGTCGCCACGAGCAACCATGATGCCGTCAGAGGCTTCGAGGATTTCGTCGAAGTTGTTCAGGCCTTCCTGGTTTTCGATTTTGGAGATGATCTGGATGTTTTCGCCGCCGTGGGCTTTCAGGTGCTCACGGATCTCGACGACGTCGGAACGCTTACGGATGAAGGAGGCCGCGACGAAGTCCACGCCCTGTTCGCAACCGAAGATCAGGTCCTGTTTGTCTTTTTCCGCCAGCGCCGGCAGGGCGATAGAGACGCCCGGCAGGTTCACGCCTTTGTTCTCGCCAAGGTCGCCGTTGTTCAGCACTTTACAGATAACTTTGTTGCCTTCGATAGCGGTCACTTCCATGCCGATCAGGCCATCGTCCACCAGAACGGTGTTGCCGACGCTCAGGTCAGAGGTGAAGCCTTCATAGGTTACCGCAACGATTTCGCTGTTGCCGATGACCGATTTATCGGTGGTGAAGGTGAAAGTCTGGCCCGCTTTCAGGGAGACGTCGTTGCCGCCTTCCAGCTTGATGGTACGAATTTCCGGTCCTTTGGTGTCCAGCAGAATAGCGGCTTTCTTACCGGTTTTGCTCATCACATTGCGCAGGTTCTGGATGCGCTGACCGTGTTCCGCATAGTCACCGTGGGAGAAGTTCAGACGCATCACGTTCATGCCGGCTTCCAGCATTTTGGTCAGCATCTCTTCAGATTCGGTTTTCGGACCGATGGTGCAAACAATTTTGGTCTTTTTCATGACAGTTTTAGTCTTTAAGTTGTGAAGGATATGGAATTCTCGCTCCGCGGGCGCACTGCCGGGGAGCCAAACCTGTATTACGAAAGTTGCTAAGCCACGCCCTAAGGATAGGTGACAACCCCGAAGCGTGCAGAAGAATGTGTGCTGGCGGTTCAGCCCATGAAATGTGGCAAGGTGTTATGCGTTTTATCATGCAGTCCAATGCGCTGAAACCATTCAAGAAAGAATCGAAGCGCATTATACGCTGGCGAAATCAAAAAGGAAAATAAAAACCTCGTTTCAAATTATGGACAAAACGCGTAACAAAACCGGCACGTTATGCATAAAACTATGCAACACATTTTTCCATCAGGCGGTATGAAAAGGGGCGGCGGAAAGGGAATTTTCTCCCGTCATGAGGGGGTAAAATGCGCCATTGACCCGGTAACGGGAGGATGATTTGCGTTGCCGGAAAAATCTATCAATAATGATTTGATTGATAATGAGAAAATGCGAGCCAGACTCAATGGGAAATAAAGCGAAAGACGACGAGCTGTACCAGGAAATGTGCCGCGTGGTGGGCAAAGTGGTGCTGGAGATGCGTGACCTTGGCCAGGAGCCGAAACACATTGTCATCGCCGGCGTGCTGCGCACCTCGCTGGCGAACAGCAAAATCCAGCGTTCACCGCTCACCGAGGAGGCAATGGCGAAGGTCATTCACGCCCTCTCCGGACACTGACGCCTTTCGCCGGCGGGTCAGGAAATCACGAAGCGGACCACCGCCCGGACGGCAATGTCGCAGTGGTGGGCCACCATCGCTTCATCGTCAATGGCGGGCAGCGGATCGTCAAGGTACAGACTGCTGAAGGTGTAGAAATTCGACACCTGATAAAAGCTAAAGCTGCTGATTAACCGGTGCACATCGCGCGCTTCCAGCCCCGCCTGAAAGACCCCCTGCTGCTGGCCGCGCTGCAAAATGTCTTCCAGAATCGACAGGGCGGTACGATTCAGCGGCTTCAGCTCTCCCGAGGTCTTCAGCCACTTGCCGCGCTGCATGTTCTCCATGCAAATCACCCGCATATAGTCCGCGTGGGTGGCGTGATAGCGCACGCTCCAGCGCACCAGCCGCACCAGCGCCTCTACCGGCGGCACATTCTCCAGCCCCAGCTGCTGCTCGGTTTCGCGGATCCGCGCATACACATGCTGCAGCACCTCCTGATAGAGCTGCTCTTTGCTTTTGAAGTAGTAGACCACCATGCGCTTGGTGGTCTGCGCCTCGGTGGCGATCTGCTCCATGCGGGCGCCTGACAGCCCGTGTTCGGCAAAGACGGCGATAGCGGCGCTGAAGATCCGCTCCTTCAGAGATTGTGCTTCATCATGAGCAACGGCGGTCATGGCAACTCCTTTTTCTTGGGTGACAAAAAATACACATAATGATCACAATTTAGCAACCTGGTATGGCGCAAATGAACCAAATGATACATATTCAAGGCTCACGTCAGCTGTTGACCCGAGGACCTTATGCTGCGCTCTATCGCCACCGTTTCGATTTCCGGCACCCTGCCAGAGAAGCTGCACGCTATTGCGGCGGCGGGGTATCAGGGTGTGGAAATTTTCGAGAACGATCTGCTCTATTATACGGGGACGCCGGCGGAAATCCGCCAGCTGGCCGCCGATTTAGGGTTAAAAATCACGCTTTTTCAACCCTTTCGCGATTTTGAAGGCGCCAGCCGGGCGCAGTTTGCGGCCAATATGGCCCGCGCCAGACGCAAATTTGCGCTGATGCGCGAGCTGGGCTGCGACACGCTGCTGCTGTGCAGCAATGTGCAGCCGGACTGCTCGGCGGATAGCGAACTGCAGGTGGCGGACCTGCGGGCGCTGGCCACGCTGGCGGAAGAGGAGGGGATCGCTATCGGCTATGAGGCGCTGGCCTGGGGAACCCATGTGAACCGCTGGCAGCAGGCCTGGGAGCGGGTGCAGCGGGTGGACAGCCCGGCGCTGGGCCTGGTGCTCGACAGCTTCCATATCCTGGCCCGGGGCGACACCCTCGACGCGCTGCCATCGGTGCCGGTGGAGAAAATCACCTTCGTTCAGCTCGCCGATGCGCCGTATATGAAAATGGATCTCCTGGAGTGGAGTCGCCATTTCCGCTGCTTCCCCGGGCAGGGGGAGCTGCCGCTGGAGGCGTTTGCCGAGCAGATCACCCGCTGCGGCTATCGCGGCCCCTGGTCGCTGGAGATCTTTAATGACGGTTTTCGCGCCTCGCCGAACGGCGCGACGGCCAAAGATGGCTATCGTTCGCTGCTGTGGCTGGAGGAGCAGACTCGTCGCCGGCTCCCGGCGTGCGATGCCGATCTGTTTTCACCGCCGCCACCGCCGGTCTGTCACGGGCTGGAGTTTATCGAATTCGCCGCCAGCGTCGCCGAGACGCAGCGCCTGGGGCAGCACCTGCAGGCGCTGGGTTTTCAGCACGAGGGAAGCCACCGCTCCAAACAGGTCACGCTGTGGCGCAACGGCGGGGCGCGGATCGTGATAAACCATCAGCCGCACAGCTGGGCCGATCACTTTTATCAACGCCACGGGGTATCGCTCTGCGCGATGGCGCTGCGGGTCGACAGCAGCGCGCCGATTGTCGCTCGCGCCCGCGCGCTGGGGTATGCCACCTGGCAGGGCGACGCCGGGCCGAACGAAACGCCGATCCCGGCGATCTGCGCCCCTGACGGCAGCCTGGTCTATCTCATCGACGCCGGGGAGGCGATCTACGAGCGCGACTTTCTCCTGCGCGATGGCGTGACGGTGCGCGAAGATTACCTCGGCATCGACCATCTGGCGCTGGGGATGGAGGCCGACAGCCGCGACAACTGGGTGATGTTCTTCCGCACGGTGTTTGGTTTTACGCTCGAACATGAGCAGACGCTGCCGGATCCCTATGGGCTGGTGCGTAGTCTGGTGGTGCGCAGCCCGCAGGGGGAGATCCGCCTGGCGCTGAATATCTCCCAGAGCCGGGCGACGCAGATCGCCCGCTCGGTCGCCTGCTACCAGGGGGCGGGGCTGCAGCATGCCGCCTTTGCCTGCCGCGATCTGCCGGCCACCTGCGACCAGCTCGCCGCGGTTGCCGATCATGCGCTGCCGATCCCGGCCAATTACTATGACGATCTGCTGGCGCGCTTTGGCGGCGAGCTGGATGTCGGGCAGCTCCAGCGGCGGCAGCTCCTCTACGACCGCGATCCGCAGGGCGGAGCGTTCCTGCATCTGTATACCCGGCCCTTCATCGCCGGGCGCTTCTTCTTTGAATTAACCGAACGACGGGCAGGCTACGCGCTCTATGGCGCGGCGAATGCGGCCGTCCGTCTGGCGGCGATGCAGTATTGTTAGCCTGAATCAAATGGTTCATTATGCCTGAAACACAATAACAACACCCTCTGTACCCGAGACAGGAACCGACTATGAGCTCATATAGCCCTAACCCGACGGCCGCCGCCCAGCCAGCCGTCACCGCGCGCCGCTCCCGGCGGCGCATCGGCATTCTTGCGCTGCTGGCCATCGGCACCATGATCAACTACCTCGATCGCACCGTGCTGGGGATCGCCGCCCCAAAGCTGACCGGTGAGCTGGGGATCGACCCTGCGCTCATGGGGATCCTCTTCTCCGCTTTCGCCTGGACCTACGCTCTGGCGCAGATCCCCGGCGGGCTGTTTCTCGACCGTTTTGGCAACAAAGTGACCTATTTTCTGTCGCTGACCCTGTGGTCGCTGTTTACCCTGTTCCACGGCATGGCGGTGGGGCTGAAGACGCTGCTGCTGTGCCGTTTCGGGCTTGGCGTCAGCGAAGCGCCGTGCTTTCCGGTGAACAGCCGGGTGGTCAGCGCCTGGTTCCCGCAGCAGGAGCGCGCGAAGGCCACGGCGGTGTACACCGTGGGGGAATACCTCGGGCTGGCCTGCTTTGCCCCGCTGCTGTTCTGGATCATGGACGGCTTCGGCTGGCGGGTGCTGTTCGTCAGCGTCGGCGTGGTCGGCATTCTGTTCGCCCTGGTGTGGTGGCGCTGCTATCGCGAACCGCATGAAGACCCTCGTCTCAGCCAGCAGGAGCGCGAGCATATCGAAAACGGCGGCGGCCTGAGCGCCCCAGCCGACCAGCAGGTGGCGTTCAGCTGGCCGCTGGTCCGCCAGCTGCTGAGCAAACGTCAGATCATCGGCGCCAGTATCGGCCAGTTTGCCGGCAACACGGTGCTGGTGTTCTTTCTCACCTGGTTTCCCACCTGGCTGGCCACCGAACGCCATATGCCGTGGCTGAAGGTCGGTTTCTTTTCCATCCTGCCGTTTGTCGCCGCCGCCGGCGGGGTGATGTTTGGCGGCTGGATCTCCGACAAGCTGCTTAAAGCCACCGGGTCGGCCAACCTGGGGCGTAAGCTGCCGATCGTCGCCGGCCTGCTGATGGCCAGCTGCATCATCACCGCCAACTGGCTGCAGAGCGACCTGGCGGTGATCCTGGTGATGTCGTTTGCCTTTTTTGGCCAGGGGATGGTGGGCCTCGGCTGGACGCTGATCTCCGACATCGCCCCGAAGGGGCTGGGCGGGCTCACCGGCGGCCTGTTCAACTTTTGCGCCAACCTCGCGGGGATCCTCACTCCGCTGGTGATCGGCTTTATCGTCGCCGGGTTCGGCAATTTCTTCTACGCGTTGATCTACATCGGCGGCGCCGCGCTGCTGGGCGTGGCGGCCTATCTGTTTATCCTCGGCGACGTCAAACGTATCGAGTTATCGCAGTAAGCAAAGGAGCAAGGCATGGTGATTAGTGGGAATACGCGGCTGATAGCGCATCTTGGCTATCCGACCGCCAGTTTTAAGGCGCCGATGATCTACAACCCGTGGTTTGTCGACCAGCAGGTGGACGTGAAGGTGGTGCCAATGGGCGTCAGGCCGGAGGACTATGCCGCGTTTATTCCGCCGCTGTTTACGATGACCAATATCATCGGCGCGCTGGTGACGATGCCGCATAAAATCGCCACCTGCGATCTGGTGCAACGCCTGAGCCCGACGGCGGCTATCGCCGGCGCCTGCAACGCTATCCGTCGCGAGGCGGACGGCAGCCTCTCCGGGGACATGTTCGATGGCGACGGCTTTGTGCTGGGCCTGCGCCGTAAGGGATTTCAGCCTGAGGGGACGCGGGCGTTGGTGGTCGGCAGCGGCGGGGTGGGGTCGGCTATCGCCGCCTCCCTTGCGGCTGCAGGGGTCAGCGCCCTGACCCTGTACGATACCCGTCCCGAGGTGGCGCACGCCCTCGCTGGACGGCTGCATCAGCACTATCCACAGCTCGATATCACTCTGATGCAGCACGATCCTGCCGGACACGAGCTGGTGGTCAACGCCACGCCGCTGGGGATGAAGGTCAGCGATCCGCTGCCGCTGGACGTTGACCGTCTGGCGCCAGGCACCTGGGTGGGGGAGGTGGTGATGACCCAGGAGTATACTCCGTTGCTGAGAGCCGCCCAGGCGCGACAGTGCCACATCCAGCGCGGGACCGACATGCTGTTTGAAATGATCCCTGCCTATCTGCGCTTTTTCGACCTGCCGGTAGCCACCCCCGAACAGCTGCGGGCGCTGGCGGAAATTCGCTACTGACGCGACGCCCGTCCGGCCGCACCGCGCAGTGTGGCCGGGTTTATCATCACGTTATCTGCAGGCGGTTTCTCACATGCCAGCGGACGTTCAGGGCATTTCGTACCACACTTCTTCATCCTCCATGCGGGCTTCTATCTGGCCCGCCACCCTCTGCAGCGCGGAGAGATGCTTCAGCGCCGCCTGCTCAATGGTCATGGCGCTGGCGATATAGACCAGGTTGAGGCAGCCGATGACCCGCTGCTGGCTGCAGACCGGCACGGCGATAGAGGCGATTTTCTCCTCCTGCCGCCAGCCGCGGAAATTTTCGCCATAGCCGTTCTGGCGGGTGCGGGCGAGGATCGCCGCCAGCCGTTCCGGTTCGCGAGCCAGCTGATATTCCGCTTCCGGACGGGCGGCCAGCATGCTGAGTATGGCGTCGCGCTCCGCGTCGGGGGCAAAGGCCAGCCATGTCAGACCGGAGGCGGTGAGCAGCAGCGGCAGTCGACGTCCGACCATCGCCCGGTGAAACGACAGCCGACTGAAGCGGTGGGTGGTTTCGCGCACCACCATGGCGTCGACGTCGAGGGTGGTGATATCCGTCGGCCACTGGACCTCGCGCAGCAGTTCCCCGAGCAGCGGCGTGGCGAGGGCAGAAATCCAATGTTCGTCACGAAATCCGTCGCTCAGCTGGCGGACGTTAATGGTCAGACGAAAGCTGTCATCGGAGCGGCTGCGGCGGACAAAACCTTCCTCCTGCAGCGTCTCCAGCAGCCGGCGCACGGTGGTGCGATGTAGGCCGCTAAACTCCGCCAGCAGGCCGGGCGTCGCGCCGCCGTCGAATTTATTTAACAATTTTAATAACAATAAACCCCGGCTTAATCCGCGCACCGTTTTGTACTCAGTGGCCCCATCATCACGCATAAATCCTTCCTTAAAATGCTTTATAAACAGCGATGTGCACCTGGTGCACATTAAGCGATGTTTTGATTGTAGCCGAAAACACCCGCCCTATACTCAGCCAATTATAAAAATACGTTTACACATGATTAACAAATTGCCTGTCAGCCGGGCAGTTTCCGAGTCGTGAGGTCGCTGAGAATGACAACATCTACACCCGATATTCAACCCGCCGTGCAGCATACCGCCCAGGTCGCCATCGCCGGCGCCGGTCCGGTAGGCCTGATGATGGCCAACTACCTTGGCCAGATGGGCATCAGCGTGCTGCTGGTGGAGAAGCTCGACAAACTGATCGATTACCCGCGGGCCATCGGTATTGACGATGAATCGCTGCGGGCGATGCAGGCGGTGGGGCTGGTGGATGACGTGCTGCCGCACACCACGCCGTGGCACGCCATGCGCTTTCTGACCCCGAAGGGCCGCTGCTTTGCCGACATCCAGCCGATGACCGATGAGTTTGGCTGGTCGCGGCGCAATGCCTTTATTCAGCCGCAGGTGGATGCGGTGATGTATCACGGCCTGCAGCGTTTCCCGCAGGTCCGTTGCCTCTTCTCCCGCGAGGTGGAAGCCTTTAGCCAGAGCAGTGACGGTGTCACGTTAAATATCAAAGGACCGGACGGCGAGCGGGAGACGGTGCGCGCTGACTGGCTGGTGGCCTGTGACGGCGGCGCCAGCTTTATTCGCCGCACGCTGAACGTCCCTTTCGAAGGCAAGACCGCGCCGAACCAGTGGATCGTCATCGATATCGCCAACGATCCGCTGGCCACCCCGCACGTCTACCTGTGCTGCGACCCGGTGCGGCCCTATGTTTCCGCCGCGCTGCCCCACGGCGTGCGCCGCTTTGAATTTATGGTGATGCCCGGGGAAACCGAAGCCCAGCTCAGCGAGCCGCACAATATGCGCCGTCTGCTGAGCAAAGTGCTGCCGGACCCGGATCGCGTCGAGCTGATCCGCCAGCGGGTCTACACCCATAACGCGCGCCTTGCCGAGCGCTTTCGCATTGACCGGGTGCTGCTGGCCGGCGACGCCGCGCACATCATGCCGGTCTGGCAGGGCCAGGGATACAACAGCGGCATGCGTGACGCCTTCAACCTGGCGTGGAAGCTGGCGCTGGTGGTCAACGGCAAAGCGGGAGAGGCGCTGCTTGACAGCTACCAGCAGGAGCGTCGCGACCACGCGAAGGCGATGATTGACCTGTCGGTCACCGCCGGTCACGTGCTGGCGCCGCCGAAGCGCTGGCAGGGCGCGGCGCGCGATGGCCTCTCCTGGCTGCTGAACTACCTGCCGCCGGTGAAACGTTACTTCCTCGAAATGCGCTTTAAGCCGATGCCGCAGTATCGCGAAGGGGCGCTGCTGACCGACGGCGCAGGCAAAGCCTCGCCGGTGGGCAAAATGTTTATTCAACCGCAGGTGACGCTGGAGAACGGTGAGAGTCTCCTGCTCGATGAGGTTATCGGGGCGAATTTCGCCATTATCGGCTGGGGCTGCAACCCGCAGTGGGGGCTCGACGCCGTGCAGATCGCCCGCTGGCGCGCGATAGGGGTGCGCTTTATCCAGGTCGTGCCGGAGGTGCAGATCCATCGCGAGCAGGATAACGCCCCGGGCACGCTGCGGGTGGGGGATAAGCAAAACCGTCTGAAGAGCTGGTTTGCGCAACATAACACCGCCATCGCCGTGGTCAGGCCGGACCGCTTTGTCGCCGCTCTCGCTATCCCGCAAACCCTCGGCGCGCAGCTGACCGCCCTGGCGGAAAAAATGACCCTTGCGGCCGGGGATACCGGCCACGCTGAAGAGAAGGTGGCCTGATATGCATGCCTATGTACACTGTCTGTCGCACACCCCGCTGGTGGGATTCGTTGACCCGGAGCAGGCGGTCCTCGATGAGGTGAACGGGGTGATTGCCGACGCCCGGCGGCGGATCGCTGAATTCGATCCCGAGCTGGTGGTGCTCTTCGCCCCCGATCACTACAACGGTTTTTTCTATGACGTGATGCCGCCGTTCTGCCTGGGCGTCGGCGCCACCGCCATCGGCGACTTCGCCAGCGCCGCCGGCGACCTGCCGGTGCCCACCGAGCTGGCGGAAGCCTGCGCCCACGCCGTGATCAACAGCGGCATCGACCTGGCGGTGTCGTACAACATGCAGGTGGATCATGGCTTCGCCCAGCCGCTGGAGTTTTTGCTGGGTGGGCTGGATCGCCTGCCGGTGCTGCCGGTGTTTATTAACGGCGTCGCCGCGCCGCTGCCGGGTTTTCAACGCACCCGGCTGCTGGGCGAGGCGATGGGCTGCTTCCTCAACACCCTCAATAAGCGGGTACTGATCCTCGGCTCTGGCGGGCTTTCGCACCAGCCGCCGGTGCCGGAGCTGGCGAAGGCGGACGCCCATCTGCGCGACCGCCTGCTCGGCAGCGGCAAACAGCTGCCGCCGGACGAACGCGAGCTGCGCCAGCAGCGGGTGATCAGCGCCGCCCGACGGTTTACCGAAGACCAGCGCTCGCTCCATCCCCTCAACCCGGTCTGGGACAACCGCTTTATGAGCCTGCTGGAGCAGGGGCGGCTGAGCGAACTGGACGCGATCGGCAACGACGAGCTGTCGGCGATGGCCGGCAAATCGACGCACGAAATTAAGACCTGGGTGGCCGCCTTTGCCGCGCTATCCGCTTTTGGCCACTGGCGCAGCGAAGGCCGCTATTACCGGCCGATCCCCGAGTGGATCGCCGGATTCGGCTCGCTGAGCGCCACCACCGAGATTTGATTAACCGGGAGACTAACATGAGCTATCAACCGCAAACCGAAGACGCCACCAGCCGATTCCTCAACGTCGACGAGGGAGGCCGCACGCTGCGCATCCATATCAATGACTGCGGCGACGGGGAAGAGACCGTGGTGATGCTGCACGGCTCCGGGCCGGGGGCCACCGGCTGGGCCAACTTCAGCCGCAACATTGACCCACTGGTCGAGGCGGGCTATCGCGTGCTGCTCCTGGACTGTCCGGGGTGGGGGAAGAGCGATTCGATCGTCAACAGCGGTTCGCGTTCGGATCTTAACGCCCGCATTTTGAAAAGCGTGGTCGATCAGCTGGGGATCGATAAAGTCCATCTGCTGGGCAACTCGATGGGCGGTCACAGCGCGGTG
The DNA here is from genome assembly GCF_059759695.1 of Klebsiella sp. M041. Taxonomy (NCBI): domain Bacteria; kingdom Pseudomonadati; phylum Pseudomonadota; class Gammaproteobacteria; order Enterobacterales; family Enterobacteriaceae; genus Klebsiella; species Klebsiella sp. M041. The sequence goes on along the minus strand of NZ_JCAXWU010000015.1, from coordinate 14,898 downwards.
GCCTTCACCCTGAGCTGGCCAGAGCGGGTGGCGAAGCTGGTGCTGATGGGCGGGGGAACCGGCGGCATGAGCCTGTTCACGCCGATGCCGACGGAAGGCATCAAACTGCTGAACGCCCTGTACCGCGAGCCGACCATTGAAAACCTGAAGAAGATGATGAGCATTTTCGTCTTCGACACCCGTGACCTCACCGACGCGCTGTTCGAGGCGCGGCTGAACAATATGCTGTCGCGCCGCGACCATCTGGACAACTTCGTCAAGAGCCTCGAAGCCAACCCGAAACAATTCCCTGACTTTGGCCCGCGGCTCGGCGAGATCGCTGCGCAAACTCTCATCGTCTGGGGACGCAATGACCGCTTCGTGCCGATGGACGCCGGACTACGCCTGCTCGCCGGGATCGCCGGCTCTGAGCTGCACATTTACCGCGACTGCGGCCACTGGGCGCAGTGGGAACATGCCGACAGTTTTAATCAGCTGGTGCTCAATTTCCTCGCACGGGCTTAAGGAGTGATGATGACTATTTCTCTTGACGCGCTGGCGCAGCTGTTGCGCGACGCCGAACGAACCGGCCAGGCGATCGCCCCGCTGCGCGATATCCTCGGCGTCGACAACGCCGACGCCGCCTACGCTATCCAGCGCCTGAACGTGCAGCACCATGTGGCCCATGGCCGACGGGTGGTGGGCCGCAAGGTGGGCCTGACCCATCCCAAAGTGCAGCAGCAGCTGGGGGTCAACCAGCCGGATTTCGGCACCCTGTTTGCCGACATGTGCTACGGCGACAACGCCGATGTGCCGTTTGGCCGCGTGCTGCAGCCCAAGGTGGAGGCCGAGATCGCCCTGGTGCTGAAACATGATCTACCCCATGCCGATACCACTTTTGATGAGCTGTATAACGCCATCGAATGGGTGCTGCCGGCGCTGGAGGTGGTGGGCAGCCGCATTCGCGACTGGTCAATCGGCTTTGTTGACACCGTCGCCGATAACGCCTCCTGCGGCCTGTACGTCATCGGCGGCCCGGCGCAGCGACCGGCGGGTCTGGATCTGAAAGCGTGCGCCATGCAGATGACCCGCAACCAGGAGCTGGTCTCCAGCGGCCGGGGCAGCGAGTGCCTGGGGCATCCGCTGAACGCCGCGGTGTGGCTGGCGCGCAAGATGGCCAGCCTCGGCGAACCGCTGCGGGCGGGGGATATCGTGCTGACCGGGGCGTTAGGCCCGATGGTGGCGATTAACGAGGGGGACAGCTTTGTCGCCCATATTGAAGGTATTGGCTCAGTCGCGGCACGCTTCGTCGCCGCCGGAGAAGGACATCGTGATGCGTAAACGTAAAGTCGCCATTATCGGCTCCGGGAATATCGGCACCGATTTAATGATTAAAATTCTGCGCCACGGCCAGCATCTGGAGATGGCGGTGATGGTCGGCATCGACCCGCAGTCGGATGGCCTGGCCCGCGCCCGGCGCATGGGCGTCGCGACCACCCACGAAGGGGTGGGCGGCCTGATGCAGATGGCGGAGTTTGCCGATATCGACTTTGTCTTCGACGCCACCAGCGCCGGCGCGCACGTCAAAAACGATGCCGCGCTGCGCGAAGCGAAGCCAGGGATCCGCGTCATCGACCTGACGCCGGCGGCGATTGGCCCGTACTGCGTGCCGGTGGTCAACCTTGAGGCCAATCTCCACCAGGGCAACGTCAATATGGTGACCTGCGGCGGGCAGGCCACCATCCCGATGGTCGCCGCGGTCTCGCGGGTGGCGAAGGTGCATTACGCGGAGATCGTGGCCTCCATCGCCAGTCAATCCGCCGGGCCGGGGACGCGAGCGAATATTGACGAATTCACTGAAACCACCTCGCAGGCGATTGAAAAGGTCGGCGGCGCGGGCAAGGGCAAGGCGATTATCGTGCTGAACCCGGCGGAGCCGCCGCTGATGATGCGCGATACCGTGTATGTGCTGAGCGAGATGGCGTCCCAGGAGGCGATTGCCGTCTCGATTGCCGAGATGGCGGCGGCGGTGCAGGCTTACGTGCCGGGCTACCGGCTGAAGCAGCAGGTGCAGTTTGAGGTTATCCCCGAGGATAATCCGGTCAACCTGCCCGGCGTGGGCCGTTTTTCCGGACTGAAAACCGCGGTTTACCTCGAAGTGGAAGGGGCGGCGCACTATCTGCCGGCGTACGCCGGCAACCTCGATATTATGACCTCGGCGGCGCTGGCGACGGCGGAGCAAATGGCCGGGGCAATGAACAGCGCGGCGGGAGCGACAGCATGAACGGTAAAAAACTCTACATTTCGGATGTGACGCTGCGCGATGGTATGCATGCGATTCGTCACCAGTATTCCCTGGCGCAGGTGCAGCAGATTGCCGGCGCGCTGGATAAGGCGGGGGTGGACTCCATCGAAGTCGCCCACGGCGATGGGCTACAGGGATCGAGCTTCAACTACGGCTTTGGCGCCCACAGCGATATCGCCTGGATTGAAGCGGCGGCGGAGGCGGTCAGCCAGGCGAAAATCGCCACCTTGCTGCTGCCGGGCATCGGCACCCTGCACGACCTGAAAGCCGCGTATCAGGCCGGGGCGCGGGTGGTGCGGGTCGCTACCCACTGCAGCGAAGCGGACGTCGCGGCGCAGCATATTGCCTTTGCCCGCGAGCTGGGGATGGACACCGTCGGTTTTCTGATGATGAGCCATATGATCTCCCCGCAGGCGCTGGCGCAGCAGGCGCTGAAGATGGAATCCTATGGGGCGACCTGCATCTACGTGGTGGATTCCGGCGGAGCGATGAACATGAACGACATTCGCGATCGCTTCCGCGCGCTGAAGGCGGTGCTGAAGCCGGAGACCGCCACCGGGATGCATGCCCACCATAACCTGAGCCTCGGGGTGGCTAATTCTATCGCCGCGGTGGAAGAGGGCTGCGACCGGATCGACGCCAGCCTGGCCGGGATGGGGGCGGGGGCGGGCAATGCGCCGCTGGAGGTATTTATTGCCGCCGCCGACAAGCTCGGCTGGCGGCATGGCACCGACCTCTACGCGCTGATGAATTCCGCCGACGAGCTGGTGCGGCCGCTGCAGGACCGCCCGGTGCGCGTCGACCGCGAAACGCTGGCGCTGGGCTACGCCGGGGTCTACTCCAGCTTCCTGCGCCACAGCGAAGCGGCGGCGGCGCGCTATGGCCTCAGCGCGGTGGATATTCTCGTCGAGCTGGGCAAACGGCGGATGGTCGGCGGCCAGGAGGATATGATCGTCGACGTCGCGCTGGATCTGCTTAACCGCCAAAAATAACAACGGGCGGCTGACCATGCATCAGCCGCCCATCACCTGCTCCGTTTGTCCGGCTATCGCAAAGGTACCCTATGACCAAGATAACGACCGCAAACTCCTCGCGCCTGATGGTCACCATCGGGCTCTGTTTTATGGTGGCCCTGATGGAGGGGCTGGATCTGCAGGCGGCGGGGATCGCCGCCGTCGGCATGGCGCAGGCCTTTGCGCTGGATAAAATGCAGATGGGCTGGATCTTCAGCGCCGGGATCCTCGGCCTGCTGCCCGGCGCGCTGGTGGGCGGCATGCTGGCGGACCGCCACGGGCGCAAACGCATCCTGCTGGGCTCGGTGCTGCTGTTTGGCCTGTTCTCGCTGGCCACCGCGGTGGCCTGGAGCTTCCCGACGCTGCTGCTGGCGCGCCTGCTCACCGGCGTCGGGCTGGGGGCGGCATTGCCGAACCTGATTGCCTTAACCTCGGAAGCCGCTGGCCCGCGTTTTCGCGGCCGGGCGGTGAGCCTGATGTACTGCGGGGTGCCCATTGGCGCCGCGCTGGCGGCGGCGCTGGGGTTCTCTGGCCTTGCCGCGGCCTGGCAGACCATCTTCTGGATTGGCGGCGTGGTTCCGCTGCTGCTGATCCCGCTGCTGATGCGCTGGCTGCCGGAATCGCAGGCGTTTCAACGCGTGGAGACCAGCGTGCCGCTGCGCACCCTGTTTGCCCCGGGGCATGCCGCCGCCACGCTGCTGCTGTGGCTGGGCTATTTCTTCACTCTGCTGGTGGTCTATATGCTGATCAACTGGCTGCCGATGCTGCTGGTAGGCCAGGGATTCAGCGCCAGCCAGGCGGCGGGGGTGATGTTCTCTCTGCAGATCGGCGCCGCCTGCGGCACCCTGCTGCTGGGGGCGCTGATGGATAAGCTTACTCCGTTGCGTATGTCGCTGCTGATATACAGTGGCATTCTGGCGTCGCTGCTGGCGCTGGGCAGCGCGTCGTCGCTGAGCGGGATGCTGCTGGCGGGGTTTGTCGCCGGGCTGTTCGCCACCGGCGGCCAGAGCGTGCTCTACGCGCTGGCGCCGCTCTTCTATCCCGCGGCGATCCGCGCCACCGGGGTCGGCACCGCCGTGGCGGTGGGACGCCTCGGGGCGATGAGCGGTCCGCTGCTGGCCGGCAAGATGCTGGCCCTCGGCACCGGCACCGTCGGGGTGATGGCGGCCTCAGCGCCGGGCATTGTGCTGGCCGGCGTGGCGGTGTTCTGGCTGATGCATCGCCAGCAGCGCGCGGCCATTGTCTGAAGCCTGTCCGGCGGTCCGGCGAAAAAATGCCGGGCCGCCGCCTTGCCTCTGCGCGTGCCCTGGCCTAAGGTAAGACATCATTCTCTGTCGCTTATCGTCTCTATGGCTTACCGCTCCCGCTTGCTCGACGCTATCCCTGGCATCCGCCACGCGTTTCTCGATGTCCACGAAACCGCCGCCTTTCCCTATGCCGAAATGGCGCCGGTGAAGCTGGTCCATGGCAATGAGGTTCATCATTATCAGCAGCCGCTGCCGACGCGCCCGCATGCCGACGCGGTGTTTACCGCCGTCGCCGGGCAAAAGGTGGGGGTGGTAACCGCCGACTGCCTGCCGATACTGATCGCCTCGCGCGACGGTCGCTTCATCTGCAGCGTGCATGCCGGCTGGCAGGGGCTGGCCAGCGGCATTGTCGACAACAGTCTGGCGACTTTTCGCCAGCAGGGGGCGGTGCTGGCCGATCTGGTCATCGCCGTGGGGCCGCATATTTACCCTTGCTGTTACGAAGTCTCCGCCGGATTTTATCAGCAACTGCTGGACCAGCCCGGCGGTGACCGGGTGGCCCGGTACCGCCAGAGGCTGTTCCATTCCCGTTCTGGCCCGGTCAGCGATCCGCTCAAAGCCGCGGCGCGCGGTAGCGATAATCTGTGGTTTGATCTGCGCGCTTTCGCTGAAGCGATCTTCGCAGAGGCGGGGGTGGCGTCAACGAGCGTTGAATGGCTGGGGAGCTGCACCTATTGCACGCCGCAGTCGCTGGGCTCCTACCGGCGCCGGACCCATTTTCCGGCGCCGAAGAGCTTTCAGTACTCGTGGATCATGCGTGAGGCCTGAGTCGCGCTGGTGTTAGATCACCCGAAAACCGTGGGTGCCGTCGCGGGCCAGCTGATCCACCAGGCCGTACTCCCACTCCAGATAGGCCTGCATGGCCTCTGCGGAATTATCGGTCCCTTCATAGGGACGGCGATAGCGGTCCCGGCGCTCGACAGCGAGGCCGGCGTCGCCATGGGCCAGCGGCAGACCGGCGGCGATCCACGCCAGCGTCCCGCCGCGCAATACCTGTACCGGCTTACCGGTTAAGGCTGCCACCTCGGGCACCGCGTAGCGGGCCAGCAGGCTGCTGCCGCAGGTCACCACGTAACGCTGGGCGGGAGGGATCGCGTCCAGGGCCTGGCGCAGCTGCGAGCGCGTCAGCCACCACGCGCCGGGGATATGGCGGGCGACAAAGTTGGCGCTGGTGGTGAAATCGAGCACCACCGTACCGGGGTCGTCCAGCTGTTGTGCCAGCTGCGCCGGGCTTATCTCCTCCGCCTGCGGGGCGGGGGGCACTTCGGCGGCCGGTATCCCGCGCTCGCTCAGCTGGCTGGCCGACAGCGCGCTCAGCCGCGCCGTCTCCCAGCCCATCTGCGCCAGCCACGAGCCGGTTATCGCCGCCCGGACGCCATCGTCATCCAGCAGCACGATTCGCGCCCCTCGGACGCTGGCGAAGTGATCGGTCTCCTGCACCAGCTGGCCGCCTGGCGCGCTCAGGCTGCCAGGATAGTGGCCCGCCGCGTACTCCTCAGGGCTGCGCACATCAAACAGGAAGGTGGTGCGGTCGCTCTGCTGCAGCCAGCGTTGCAGGGTCGCCTCATCAATGACCGCCACCCCGGCCCGTTCGGCGAGATGCGCCACCTCGGCGGCCCGGGCGCCAGAGGCGCGGGCGGAGGGATCGTATTGCCGCTGCTGCTGGTGCGCCAGCGTCTGGCCGGCCAGCGTCCAGCCGATAGTGCCATTGCGCAGGGCATGGACCGGGTTCGGCACGCCGGCGTTGATCAGCGACTGGGTGCCGATGATGCTGCGGGTGCGTCCGGCGCAGTTGACGATCACCGGCGTTTGCGGGGAGGGCGTCAGGCTCTCCACCCGCAGGGCCAGCTCGCCGCCGGGCACGCTGATGCTGCCGGGGATGCTCATGGTCTGGTACTCATCGAAGCGCCGGGCGTCGACGATCACCACCTCCTGCCGGCTGTCGATGAGCGCCTGAACCTCCCGGGCGCTGAGCGACGGCGTGTGACGCACGCTTTCCACCAGCTCGCCAAAGGCTTTACTGGCGGAGTTGACGTCCTGAAACAGCTCGCCGCCGCTGCGGCGCCAGCCGGCGAGACCCTCGGCCAGCAGGGCCACATCCTGATAGCCCCAGGTCCGCAGTCGTTCGACGGCGATCTCCGCCAGCCCTTCGCCATTGTCGTAGACGGTGATCGGGGTGGTGAAGCGCGGTATCCGCCGGCGCACCTCCAGCTCCAGTTTGCTGAGCGGCAGATTGACGGCAAACAGCGGATGAGCGGTGGCGAAATCGGCCTCTTCACGGACGTCGATGAGCGCCAGTTCACGACGGTCGAGCAGCGCCTGGCGGATCCCGGCGGCCTGTCGGTAAGCGTAAGTGGACATAATGGTTATCCTTGGTGTTCGCGGGAGGGATCCCAGATGTTGGGCACATGGCGGTTGGCGTAGCCGGAGATAAACGGTTTTTGCTGGCCTTCCGGGGTATACACCGCGCGCTTCACCGCGCCGATGTTGCCGCCGTAAACATGAATGCTGATGGAGACGCGATCCGCCAGCGCATTGCTGACGCGATGAATATCGCCATCGTCAACGGAGACTTTCTCCACCTGGCCTGCCTGCAGGAGGGTGGCGGCGCCCAGCGGCCGCGGTATGCCGTCTGCATCCAGCTGGTAGCGTTGATTCTCCTCCGCGCCGCGCAGCATACCAATGGCCCCCCATACCCGGTGGTCATGGATCGGCGTCGCCTGTCCCGGCCCCCAGACGAAGCTGACGATCGAGAAGCGCTCCCCGGAGTCGGCATGCAGCAGATACTGCTGGTAATGGTGCGGGTGCGGCAGGGTGTACTCTTCCGGCAGCCAGTCGTCGTGACGTACCAGCGCCGCCAGCCGTTGGGCCACGGCGTCAAGCAGCGGCGCGGTCTGGTGGTGTTCACGGTGCAGGCGATCAACCTCATGAATAAAATGGCGTAATTTTTCCAGTCGTGGTCCAGTCATGTGCGGTTCCTGTCAGAGGGACTGGTCAAAACGCTAACAGAGGCGTTAATATTATTTAAATGCAATTTACGCATATATTAATATGCAAATTACACATAAGGATCCTATGCGCATCGACGATATTGACGCTCTGCTGGCCACGGTGCAGTTTTCTTCCCTCAATCAGGCGGCGGACTATCTGGGGATCACCCAGTCGGCTATCACCCGGCGCCTGCAGCGTCTGGAGCAGGAGCTGAACGTCACGCTGTTGGCGCGTCAGACCCGCCCGCTGACCCTGACCGCCGCCGGTCAGCGGGTGTACGAGCAGTGCCTAAGCATTAAGCGCGAGACGAAAAAGCTCTACAGCCTGTTGGATCCGCAAGGCGAGCCGCGCGGCGCGCTGCGTCTCGGCGTACCGCAGAGTATCAGCGAGATCGCGCTGCCGGCGGCGCTGGCGGCGCTGAGCCAGCAGTTTCCCGTACTGTCCCCGCAGGTCGCCTGCGGCTGGAGCGGAGAGCTGCAGCGCCGGCTGGAAAACGGCGAACTGGACGCCATGCTGGCGATGGGCCCCGCCCAGCAGACCCTCGCCGAGGGCTACAGCGGGCGCCTGCTGTGTCCCCTGGAGGTGGTGCCGATTGCCGCCCGGCGTCTGAATCTGCGGGCGTCGTCGCTGCGGGAGTGCGTCGAACAGGGCTGGATCCTTAACCCCGACGGCTGTGGACTACGCGCCGGGCTCATCCGCGAGCTGCAAAGCCAGGGTCTGCGCCTGAAGCTTAACGTTGAGAGCGCGGGCGCCCAGCTGCAGATGGCGCTGGTGGCGCAGGGACTGGGGCTGGGGCTGGTGCCGCGGGCGGCGCTGGCGGCCAGCCCGTGGCGGGACGAACTCGAGGTCGTCAACCTCAGCGACTTTCAGCCTGCGGTGTCGCTGTGGCTGATCCACGCCCGGTATCTGGCAAACCTGCAGTCGCCGCTGACCTTTTTCGCCAGCAAAGTGGTGCAGCAGCTGACAGTATCCGACTGAAAGCACTATGTATTTTTGTTTAATGCCAGTCTTGCATATTAAGATATGATAAAAATGCATTTTGTTCATTAACACACCCTGTATAGGGTAATGATCAGCGCCGCCGTCGCGGCCACTCCATTACCCTGACGCAAGGAGTTGTTCATGAGCATTCAGTTTCTCGGCATGATTGGCCATCGCCTCTCTTCCGAAACGATTGCCCCGGTGGGGCCGATCTTTGACCGCGACTATATCGTTCGCTTTGCGCAAACCCATGAAGCCGCCGGGTTCGATCGCCTGCTGGTGGGTCACTGGTCCGATCAACCCGACGGCTTTCTGGTGACCGCCCTGGCCGGACTGTCGACGCAGAAAATTCAGTACCTGCTGGCCCATCGCCCCGGTTTTGTCTCGCCGACCCTTGCCGCGCGCAAATTCGCCACCCTTGAGCATCTGCTGGGGGGCCGGCTGGCGGTGCATATCATCAGCGGCGGCAATGACGCCGAGCAGCGCCGGGACGGCGATTACCTCGATCACGACCAGCGCTATGCCCGCACCGACGCCTTCCTTGACGTCGTACGCCGGGTGTGGACCAGTGAGCAGCCGGCAGATATTCACAACGATTTTTATCAGGCCGAACAGGCCTGGTCAGCCATTCGTCCGCTGCAAAAGCCGCATCTTCCCATCTACTTCGGCGGTTCGTCGGAAGCGGCCATCGCTGTCGCCGGCAAACACGCCGACGTCTTCGCCCTGTGGGGCGAGTCGCTGGCGCAAACCGGCGAGACCATCCAGCGCGTGCGCGCCGAAGCGGCGAAACACCAGCGTGATATTGGCTTCAGCGTCTCGTTCCGGCCGATTATCGCCGACAGCGAAGCCGAGGCCTGGGAGAAAGCCGAGCATATCCTGCACGTCGCCACCGAGCAGGCGGCGCAGCGCGGGGGCGGGTTCAAAGCCAAACCGGACAGCATCGGCGCCCAGCGGCTGCGGGCCACCGCCGCGCAGGGCAGAGTGGTGGACAAACGCCTGTGGACCGGCATCGCTCAGCTGGTGGGCGGCGGGCATAACTCCACCGCGCTGGTAGGCACCCCGGAGCAGGTGGCCGATGCGCTGCTCGACTACTACGACCTCGGGGTGCGCAACTTCCTGATCCGTGGATTCGACCCGCTGAACGATGCGGCAGACTACGGCCGGGCGCTGCTGCCGATCGCTCGTGAAAAAGCCGCGCGGCGTGCGGTGGCGGAGCGCGCATCGTGATCCATCCTGAGCGCGACGACTGGGCGCAGCAGCTGACGGCGGTACGCCAACAGATGGCGGAGCAGGCGGCCAGTCTTGACGCCAGCGGCGACTTTCCCTGGCGCAATATCGACCCTCTGCGCGCGGGGGGCTGGTTAAGCCTCGCCGTGCCGCGTGCTTACGGCGGCGCGGGCGCTAGCCTGGCCCAGCTGCAGCAGGCCATCGCCGCCATCGCCTGGGGTGAGCCGGCGACGGCGCTGATCGTCTGCATGCAGTATCTGCACCATTTGCGGCTGGCGGAAAACGACGCCTGGCACGCGCCGCTGCGCCAGCAGGTTTTTCATGATGCCGTCGAACACGGCGGCCTGATCAACAGTCTGCGCGTTGAGCCGGATCTGGGCTCCCCGGCGCGCGGCGGCCTGCCGGACACCGTGGCGAGCCGCCGCGCGGACGGCTGGGACATCAACGGCCATAAAATCTATACCACCGGTATTGAAGGGCTGCGCTGGCTGGCGGTTTGGGCGAGAAGCGATGAGAACCCGCCGCGCGTGGGCACCTGGCTGGTGCCTGGCGACAGCCCGGGAATTAGCGTGGTGAAAAGCTGGGATCACGCCGGGATGCGGGCTACCGGCAGCCATGAGGTGATTTTTCGCCACGTGCGGGTGGCGGCAGAGCACGCGGTGGATGTCTGGCCGGTCGATGCGCCACCCGCCGCCCAGGCGGAACCGTTGCGCCTGTTCGCCAACCGGCAGACGGCATTGCTGGCGGCGATCTATGACAGCATCGCCCGCGCCGCTCACGACTGGCTGGTGAGGTGGCTGGCGGGGCGGGTGCCCGCGGGTCTCGGCCATCCGCTTTCCCGCCTGCCGCGGGTGCAGGAGAAGGTCGGGCAGATCGCCGAACTGCTGTTGGTTAACCGCAGCCTGCTGGAGCAGGCCGCCGCGCTGCGCTTTTCCGCCATCGAGGCCAACCTGGCGAAAGTCACCATCACCGACAACGCCATTCAGGCGGTGAATATCGCGCTCGAGCTGACCGGCAATCATGGCCTCAGCCGACAAAACCCGCTGGAACGCCACTACCGCAATGTGCTCTGCGGCCGGGTGCATACCCCGCAGAGCGACAGCGCCTGGCTGGCAGCCGGCCACTTCGTCTTTCAATCACAAGGATAATCACGATGCGTCTATCATTCTCAGGCCGGGTGGCGGCAGCGCTGATGCTGCTGGCGCTGGGCGGTTACGCGACGGCGCAGGAGCGGCTTACCCTGCGCATCGCCGATCAAAAAGGCGGCATGCGTTCGCAGCTGGAGGCGGCCAACGCCCTGCAAAACCTCCCCTACGACATTAAGTGGGCCGAATTTCCGGCCGCCGCGCCGCTGGCGGAAGCCCTTAACGCTGGCGCGGTGGACGCGGGGATCATCGGCGATGCGCCGCTGCTCTTCGCCCTGGCTAACGGCGCGCCGGTAAAAGCGATCGCCGTGGACAAAAGCAACCCGGCGGGGACCGCGGTGCTGGTTTCTCCCGGCAGCGCGATAAAAACCGCCGCCGGGTTAAAAGGCAAGCGCATTGCCACCGGCAAAGGCTCGATTGGCCATTTCGTGGCGCTGAAAGCGCTCGAGCAGGCGGGGATTTCACCGAAGGAGGTGCAGTGGGTGTTCCTCGGTCCGGTGGACGCCAAAGTGGCGCTGCTTAACGGTTCGGTGGACGCCTGGGCGACCTGGGAGCCCTACACCACCCAGATGGTGAAGACCAACGAGGGGCAGATCCTGGTGAGCGGCAAAGGGCTGCTGCCGGGGAATACCTTCCTTGCGGCAACGGATTCAGCGCTTAACGATCCGCAAAAGCGCGCCGCGCTGCAGGATTATCTCCAGCGCCTGGCCGGCGCCGAACGCTGGGCCTACGCCAATCTCGACAGCTACGGCAAAACGCTGGGGGAGATCATCCGCTTCCCGGCGGAGATCGCCCGCGCGCAGTTTGCCAACCGCCAGTCGCAGTGGCAGTCGCTGGCGGAGGAAACGGTGACCCAGCAGCAGGCGACGGCGGACTTTTATCTCGCCAACGGCCTGATCCGCACCCGGCTGGACGTGAAGCCGACCTTTGACCCCAGCTTTAGCGTGCCCGCCGGGCCGGCCCACGCGGAGGTAACGCCATGACCCCGTCCGCTTTTTCCCGTCGTCGTTTTTTAAAGCTAAGCGGTGGCCTGGCGCTGGCCGGGGTTTCCCTGCCGCTGTGGGCTCACGATATGGCGGAGATGGCCAGCGGCGATGCTCATCCGGCGCTGCGCCTGCCGCAGCCGTACAAGATCAAGCTGGCGATCAACAAAAGCGCGGTTTGCCTCGCGCCGGTCGCCGTCGCCGAGCAGCAGAAGATTTTCAGTAAATATAACCTCGACGTTGAGTTTGTTAACTTCGGCAACTCCACCGATGTGCTGCTTGAGGCGATCGCTACCGGCAAGGCCGACGCCGGGGTGGGGATGGCGCTGCGCTGGCTGAAGGCGCTGGAGCAGGGCTTTGACGTCAAGCTCACCGCCGGGACCCATGGCGGCTGTCTAAACCTGCTGACGGCCAAAGCGTCGCCGTTCAACGGCCTTGAGAGCCTGAAAGGGCAAACCATCGGCGTCACCGACATGGCCGGGCCGGATAAAAACTTCTTCGCCATCCTGCTTAAGCGCCACGGTATCGATCCGATAAGCGACGTGCAGTGGAAAGTCTACCCGGCGGATCTGCTCAGCGTGGCGCTGGATAAGCGCGAGATCGCCGCCATCAGCGGCAGCGAGCCGTTCAGCTATCGGCTGCTGGAGACCGGCAAGTATCAGCTGATCGCCAGCAATATGACCGGGGACTATGCCAAGCTGAGCTGCTGCGTGCTGGGGGTGAGCGGGAGCCTGGCGCGGGACCATAAACCGGCCGCCGCGGCGCTCACCCAGGCAATCCTTGAAGCGCACAGCTACGCCGCCGAACACCCGGAAAGCGTGGCGCAATCTTTCCTCGCCCATGCGCTCAACACCAGTGAAGCGGAGGTAAGCGGCATTCTGCACGGACAGGGGCACGGCCACCACGCGGTGGGTGAGGCGTTCGTGAAAGAGCTGACGCAGTATGCGGTCGACCTGCAGCGGGTGCAGGTGATCAAACCGGGCACCGATCCCCATCAGTTTGCGGAGAGTATCTATGCCAACGTATTCGCCTGAGCAGGCGCTGGCGCGCCCAACCGGCCGCGCGCCGCTGTGGGGAGAAGGGCTGCTGGCCGCCGCGCTGTGGCTGCTGGGCGGTCTGTTCACCCTGGCCTGGCCCGATGCCGGGCGGCGCTGGCCGTTTAGCGAGGGCTGGGCGCTGGCGCAGTTCGCCTTCGGCGGCGGCTTGCTGCTGCTGGCGCTGAGCTATCGCTACTGGCGAGCGCGCGGCGCGCGCGTGCTGCATGCCGGCAAGTGGCTGGCGCTGCTGCCGGTGCTGTTCGCTGCCTGGGAAGGGCTGACCGCCAAGAGCGGCGTGCTGCCGGTGCCGTTTTTCGCGCCGCCGCAGGCGCTGATCGAGGTGCTGCACGACGACTGGCCGCGTCTGCTCGACAGCCTGCTGCACTCCCTGGGGCTGCTGGGGCTTGGGGTGCTGCTCGGCACCAGCAGCGGGTTCGTCACCGGTCTGGCCATTGGCTGGTCGCAACGAATTGGCTACTGGCTCCATCCGGTGTTACGCCTGCTGGGGCCGGTGCCGTCTACCGCGCTGCTGCCGCTGTGCCTGTTTATCTTTCCGTCAAGCTTCGGCGCCAGCGTGTTTTTGATTGCGCTGAGCACCTGGTTCCCGGTCACGGTGCTGACCTGGTCCGGGGTCATCGGTATTGACAGGGCGTGGTACGACGTGGCGCGGACCCTCGGCGCCAGCCAGCGTTTCCTGATCCTGCGGGTAGCGATCCCCGCCGCGCTGCCGAACGTCTTTGTCGGCCTGTTTATGGGGCTTGGCGCGTCGTTTTCGGTGCTGATTGTGGCTGAAATGGTCGGGGTGAAGTCGGGGATCGGCTTCTACCTCCAGTGGGCCCAGGGCTGGGCGGCCTATCCCAATATGTACGCCGCGCTGCTGGTGATGGCCTTGCTGTGCTCCGGCCTGATTAGCGGATTATTTATGCTGCGCGATAAGCTACTGAGCTGGCAGCGGGGAGGGATGCAATGGTAACCGCGACGTCAGGTTCGCAGACGATAGCGCGCGGCGCGGCGGTATCGATAAGCCATCTTCATCACGCGTTTACGCTCGGCAAACAGGCGGTGCCGGTACTGGAGAATATCAGCCTGCAGCTGCGGCCAGGGGAAAGCGTGGCGCTGCTGGGCCCTTCCGGCTGCGGTAAATCCACCCTGCTGCGGCTGCTGGCCGGGCTGGAAGCGCCGCAGAGCGGACAGATGCAGTTCGACGGCGCGCCGCTCGGCGCTCCGGGGCCGGAGCGCATACTGGTGTTTCAGGACCCGACGCTCTATCCGTGGCTGACGGTGCGGCAGAACGTGCTGCTGGGCCCGCAGGCGCAGGGCAAAAGGGGGCTGGAAGCAAAGGCCGACGCGCTGATTGACCGCATCGGTCTGCAGGCCTTCAGCGAGGCGTGGCCGCGGCAGCTGTCAGGGGGGATGGCGCAGCGCGCCGCGCTGGCGCGCGCGCTGTTGAACGAGCCGCGCCTGCTGCTGCTCGACGAGCCGCTGGGCAAGCTGGACTCGCTGACCCGCATTAGCATGCAGCGGGAGCTGATCGCCCTCTGGCAGCAGCAGGGGTATACCAGCCTGCTGGTGACCCACGATATCGAAGAGGCACTGCTGCTGTGCGAGCGGGTGCTGGTGATGTCGCCGCGTCCGGGGCGGATTATCGCCGAGTTCGCGCTGCCGCTGGCCTTTCCCCGCCACCGCGATAACCCGCAGCTGCTGCAGCATCGTCAGGATATATTGCGCATCCTCGGCCAGGAGGCGGACTGGTAAGCTGAACGCATTCCCCGGTGGCGCTGCGACCAATGTCACGGAAAGGTAGGCCGGCGCAAGCGCAGCGCCGCCCGGCAATGAACATCCGGTGCCAGGCGCCTGTTTTTGCCCGGTGGCGGCTGCGCCTTACCGGGCCTACGAACTGCGACAAATGTCACGGAAACGTAGGCCGGCG